>DASTPO010000158.1:0-3200 GCA_035762225.1 Candidatus Angelobacter sp. | reverse complement strand
GATGCCGCTCTCAAATTCCGAGCCTTCTTCGTAGTCGTTCCAGGTCACCAGCTGAATGCCGAACATCTGCTTGGTGGCGGAATAATATTTGCCGGCTTCGGCCATGCTCCGGAGCCAGGTCTGCCCGCATTGCTGCCCGATGATCCGATTGCTGCCCCAGGATGCCAGCGTGTCATTGAAGCCCTTGTACCCGGAGCCGGTGGAATACTCTGTCGGGAAGGTGAGCGCGGTCGAGTAATAGTTATCCAGGTAATTGAGGGCCATCGGGTTGGTGGCGGACACGGTGGTTGGCTCAACCCAGGAGAATGCTCCGCCGCTCTGCGCTTTGGTGAAGCCGCTGCCGTTACGGAAGATGAATAAAGGATTCCCGGCTACACCATCCCGGACGCGCGTCCAGTCAATGGTGTATGCCTCGTGGCCAAAGAAATAGAGCACCGGACGGCCGGCGGAATAGAGGTATGCCGGCGAATTGGTGTAGGTCAGCACAGCGTAGTTCAGGTCATCGATCAGCGTCTGCGTGACGTCGCACCCCACGGTATTGGAGCAGGTCTTGAGCGCGCCGGCGTCATGCATGATGGCAAAGTTAAATCCCGGATTCATTTCCGACTGATGCATGAACTCCTGCGTCGCTTTGTCATAAGAGATGAAGTGGGAGTTGGATTCACCCCGGCCATACCAGTCGATGACCGCGCCATCCAGGCCCCGGCTCACCATGTCATTGACCTGCTTCTGGACCTGCAAAATGTCACTGGAAACGTAGCCCACGCTCATGTGGTCGCCAAAACCAAACCAGGGAAGGAAATGGGCGTAAATTTTTGCCGTTGAGCCTGGATAAAGCAGGCTCCGTGTGGGAACCTTGCTGATGTTACTGGCGCCGAGATTGCCGTTGGTCTGCGTGGCAAAACTGCCGGCCGCGCTGGTGTTGTTGGATGTTTCCGCCGTAAGCGTTGTGGTTGCCTTGAATGTGGTGCCGGCAAAAGACGGCAAGCCTAAAAGAATGGTAAGTAGAGCAGGCCCAATCGGGCTGAAGTTGCGCACAGGTCCCCCAGACTTAGTTCGCTTAATCCCATCGAACTAAGTAATCATCTTCGGCAGAAGATTGAAATTGACTGCGGTGAAAGTGGAGGGATTTTAGGCCGAACTTACCCTAGTCCCCATCAGACGAAAGAGCTATCTTGGCCCGTTGATTTACCTTAGTGGACTACGGTAAATCTCCGGTCAGTGCTGATTAGGAGGTTGGTACACGGCCGAAAGGACCGCAGCAGAGGCGCGGAAAAGGACAACTTTTAGGGCAAAGGATTGCGTCTAATGGTATGGTCGACATAGGATGGCATTTGTGTCTCTACAAAATACGCACGAGGAAGGGCATATGAGCGCGCAGCCTAAAATGGAAAGTACGGCCAAGATCCCGGCCGAAATCAACACCAAATTACGGTCCCTGGCGCACGACCTCAGCAACTCAGTGGAGACGATCATGCAGGCGTCTTACCTGCTGGCCCAGTCCAAGCTGGACGATAACAGCAAGAAATGGGCGGAATTGATCGATAAAGCCAGCCGCGATTGCGCCAAGATCAACCGGGACATTCGCGATATTCTGCGCGCCAGCGCCTAACGCTCTTCGCCGTAATACGTTTTTTCTAAGCCACGCGGCGCGGCTGAGTGGCTCTTTGTCTCAGGAAGTCCTGGGCGTTGCGATAGCCCTCCAGAGTCCCCACATCCATGTACGTCTCCCCGGCGAACCGCCCTCGGACTACGTTGCCCGCCGCCATAAAAGCGTTGAGAAGATCACCCAGGTATTCGTCGCTCCGATGGCGGGATTCCCACAGCAATCTGAGACGGTGAAATGCGTCCCCGGTCGCCGTGACGGCGCCCCATATCCAGTTCACGGATGGATTTGGCTTTTTGACCTGGACTTCCTGTACAAAGCCCAGATCGTCACAGGCCACGGCGTCAAAGGCTGAAGGGTTATCCACCGGAAACAAAACCAGATGGCACTCAGCTTCCGGAGTGGAGAGCGCTGCCAGATAGGCGTTTTCCGGGAACCAGATGGTGTCAGGAAGGCCAATCAGCACCTGGTCATGATGGCGCGCAAATGGTTCAGCGCGAAACAGGGCGTCGCACAGCCCGCGCGGCTTCTGCTGGACCACGTAAAAGATCTCCGCCGCGTAGTCGCGCTGGGCGTAGTACTCGATGATGTCAGTCTTTTCCGCCGATATGACCATGCAGATCTGGCTGGCTCCGGCAGCGATCATGCGTTCCACCAGATATTCAGAGACCGCCTTGGGGCGTTCCACTCCATCCACCAGCCGTGAGCCGACGGGCAAGAGCTCCTTGGAACAGCCCAGGGGCTGGATACGCTCTCCGGCCCCGGCCGCGGGAATGATTCCGATCATCGGACTGCCTCTTTCTCAGAATGTTTCTCTGTCATTGCCTGGCCCGCGCCACTGGCTTCTTCGATGTGTTCGAGCAATTGGCGCGCGCGCACCTCGCCGGTATGTTCCTCAAGCGTACGGCTGCGGGCGCGGGCAGCCATAGCAGACAGCTCGGCGCCGGGAAGGGCCAGGGCGGCCTGAACATCCTCAGGCGTGGAGACGATGCGCAGCTCCTGCTCAAGTTCAAAGAAAGCATCCAGGCCTTCCCAGCGATCGGTGATCAGCGGAGTGCCGCAGGCCGCGGCCTCAAAAAAGCGTCCTGATGGACACCAGCCGTTTGCCGCCATCTCCGCACGGGTAATGTTGAGCGTTACCCGGGAGGAAGAATAAAAATCCGGATGGTCCGCCGGGGCCACATGGTCCATGCGGCAAACGTTACCTGGCCACTGCCATTCCCAGGGATAAAGCGAGCCTGCGAGCAGAAATTGTTTTTCCGGGTGACGGCGCGCGGGTTCCAGGAACAGCGCGTCCAGCTTTTCCTGGCGGTCGGGCGCGTAGGTGCCCATGTAGCTGAGGTCGCAGATGAAGTCGCGGCGAGCTGCCGTGCGCCGGTAATCATCGGGATCCACGCAGCCATAGAGTGGCCGGGCCATGCGCGCGCCAAATTCATTCTCCAGCGCCAGGAGGGATCGTCCGCCGGTGAAGGAAAGCACCAGATCGAATGCTGCTATCTGATCGCGTCGAACGTAGTCAGCTTCACCGTGTCGCAGCGAGTTGAGCGTGACCGGCGTGTCGAGGTCGTAATAGGCCAGCAGCGGACGAGGAAGG
>DASTPO010000157.1:0-9300 GCA_035762225.1 Candidatus Angelobacter sp. | reverse complement strand
CGCCCGGTCTTGGCGACGATACCCGCAATCGTCTGCTGGAACATCTCCGTATCGGTGTAGCCCGGACAGACGGAATTTACGGTCACGCCCTTGGCCGCAACCTCCAGCGCCAGCGCCCGGGTCAGCCCGACCACCGCATGTTTGGCAGCGCAGTACGCCGTGACGTAGCTGTAGCCGGTAAGCCCTGCGGTGCTGGAGATGTTCACGATTCGCCCCCACCCCGCGGCCAGCATCGCCGGCAGCGCAGCGTGGATGCAGTGAAACGTTCCGTCGAGGTTGACGTCCATCATCTGCCGCCACAGCTGAACATCGGTCTTAAGGAAGGGCGCCGATTTGGCTTGTCCCGCATTGTTGATCAGGATGTGAACCGGGCCAAACCGCGCTTGCGCGGAAGCAAATGTCGTGGAAAGAGCGGCAGCGTCGGTCACGCTGGCTTGCAGGTAATGAATGCGATCCTGGTGATCGCGGAAGACTTCATTTTCAGGCGCTGCGCTTCTGCCCAGCATCGTAACCCTGGCTCCGTGAGCCAGCAGGGCCAGGCTCACCGCGGCGCCAATGCCGCGCGCCCCGCCGGTGACCACAGCGTGCCTGCCCGAAAGTGTTTTAGAAGTTTCCATCTTGCCGGCGCTATACCTGGAGCATCAGCTGTGCGCGCGCCAGGTTCCTTTCCAGCTGCAGCTTGCCGCTCAAATATTGCTTGGGCCATGTGATATCGACAAAACCCTGCTTCGCCGCTTCATGCAGCGTCCACGCGGGATCGGCAAGGTGTGGCCGCGCAATCGCGCACAGGTCCGCGCGTCCCGCCGCGATGATGGTGTTCACGTGGTCGCCTTCAAAGATGTTGCCTACGGCGATCGTCGGAATACCCACTTCATTGCGGATTCTGTCCGCAAACGGCACCTGGAACATGCGGCCATAAACCGGCCTTTCCGCCTTGCTTACCTGCCCGGAAGAGCAATCGATTACGTCAGCGCCCGCGGCTTTGAAGAAGCACGCCACTTCGGCGGCGTCTTCCGGAGTCAGCCCACCCGGCACCCAGTCATGTGCGGAGATGCGCACGCTCATGGGCTTCTCCTGCGGCCATACTTCACGCATCGCTTGAAATACCTCAACCGGATAGCGGCAGCGGTTTGCCAAAGGTCCGCCATATTCGTCGGTCCGCTGGTTGGTCAGCGGAGAGATAAAGCTGGACATGAAGTATCCGTGGGCGCAGTGGAATTCCAGCCAGTCAAAACCGGCGGCCGCCGCGCGACGGGTGGCTGAGACAAACTCCGACTTGATGCGGCACATGTCCTCACGCGTGGCCGCGCGCGGCGTCTGCGAGAGCCCTTCAATATAGGGAAGCGGCGAAGGCGAAATCAGGGGCCAGTTGCCGGATTCCAGCGGCTGGTCGATTGCGTCCCAGCCCGCGCGAGTGGAACCTTTTCTCCCCGCGTGGCCCAGCTGAAAGGCGATCTTTGCGTCGGTGTGCGTGTGCACAAAATCGACAATCCGCTTCCAGGCATTCTGCTGCTCGTCATTCCACATGCCCGGACAGCCGGGAGTGATGCGCGCGTCGGCCGAAACACAGGTCATCTCCGTTCCGACCATCGCCGCGCCGCCCATGGCGCGGGACGCCAGATGTACCAGATGAAAGTCGTTAGGGACCCCATCCACCGCCATGTAGGTTGCCATGGGTGAAACGATCACGCGATTCTTCAGCGTCAAACCGCGCAAGGTGATGGGGGTAAACATCGGCGGCGGCGCTCCGGCTGCGCCGCTGTGCTGCGCAAACCAGTTTTCCACGGTCTCGACATAATGCGGATCGCGCAGTTTGAGGTTGGCATGCCCAATGCGCTGGCTGCCGGTGAGCAGGCCGTAGGTGAACTGCTCCGGCTCCTGGTGGACGTAGCGCTCCACCTGCTCAAACCATTCCATGCGATTGCGCGCTGCGCTTTGCAATTTGAGGGCTTCAATTTCGCGCTCTTCCTGATAGCGGCGCAACGCATCTTCGACGTCGCCATCATGCGATGTCAATACACGGGCCAGGGCTGTGGCGTCTTCCATGGCAAGCTTGGTGCCGGAGCCGATGCTGAAATGCGCCGTGTGCGCCGCGTCGCCGATCAGGACAATGTTCTTGTGAAACCACTTTTCACACAGGATTCGATTGAACTTGAGCCACATGGCCGGGCCGCGCAGATGCGTGGCGTTGGAGATCAGCGGATTCCCATCGAGCCTGGCTGAGAAGAGTTCTTCGCAAAACGCAATCGCCTCCGGTTGCTCCATCTTGTCGAGGCCCGCAGCCAGCCAGTTCTTTTCCGGAGTCTCAACTATGAAGGTGGACCACTCTTCATCAAAACGGTAAGCGTGCAGGTTGAACCAGCCAAACTCGGTCTCTTTGAAGTCAAAGGTAAACGCGTCAAGTCTCTTGCGGCTGCCCAGCCACACAAAGCGATTGTCGCGAACCTGAATATTTGGCTTGAAGATGCTCTCGTACTTCCGCCGGGTCACCGAGGAAGCGCCGTCGGAAGCGATCACCAGATCGTAGTCTTGCGCGTAGTCATCGGGATCAGTGATCTCAGTCTGGAACACCAGCTTCACCCCCAGCCCGGCAGCGCGTTGTTGCAGAATTTGCAGCAGCTTGATGCGGGCGATGCCGCAAAACCCATGCCCGCCTGAGGTGATCTTTCTGCCTTTAAAGAAAACGTCAATGTCATCCCAGTGGCGAAAGGAGCGGGTGATCTCGGCGTGGGTTTCCTCGTCCACCGTCTTGAAGCCGTCCATGGTTTTATCGGAAAAGACGATGCCCCAGCCAAACGTGTCGTTGGGACGGTTCCGCTCAATGACCGTGATGTCCCATCCCGGATTGGCTTTTTTAGCCAGGATAGAGAAGTAGAGGCCGGCTGGTCCGCCGCCAAGGCATGCAATTCTCATGCGCCGCCTCCATCAACCTTTACTTTAAGAACAGAAAACGCAACTTGCGCGCTCGTGATAATAATCAGGATGTTGCTCACGGCTTAAACTCCAGTATGGCGTCGTCCAGCGCTTTGCCGGTGTCGTCAGACCAAGCGGCATCGCGCAGCCTCTTCAGCGCTGTTGCGGGATTCTCGCGCTTCCTCAGCTCAGGAACCGCGCCCATCAATAAATCAAAGTTGCGGCTGCCCAGGGCATACGTATCGCCATAGCCCTTGACCAGCCTTGGGGATTCGGCAACCTCCGCGGCAAATGCGTAATCGGCCGGGATCAGTTCACGGATGATAGCCAGCCAGCGGTCCATTCGCGCTGTTTCACGCCGGAATCTCAGAGATCCTTTGCGCCAGCGGCGCAGGCCGGCGACCAGATAGAGCTGCAAAAATCCGGACAATGAAGTGGTCTGCAAAACTTTGCCTTTGCGGTTCAGGCGATTGATCAGGTTCCTGGTCCATTGCGTCCGTAGCATCCAGGCGCCCAATCCAGCCGGCATGATGTCGGCAAACTCTTCAACGCGAGGATGAAGGAACTCGCGAATCTGCAGCAGTTGTCCAGGCTTCATGCGCACGTCGCTCTGCACGCGGTCAAAGCGTGTGCGGCGAATCTTGAGGTCGGCTACGCGGATGGCGTCTTCATATGACATCCACAGCGCAAGGTAGCGCGCAGTTTCAGTCAGGACCCTGGAATCGTTATCGCCGGATGTCTTCTGCCGTTGTGTCTCCAGCAGCAGGATCGGCTCCAACTTTTTGAGAAACTCGCTGGCATAGGCCACATCCTGGTAATCCGCCAGACGCTGGATCGCCGCCAGTAAGACGGCATGGCTGGCGGCGGGAAAGTTTCGGCTAATTTCTGCTGCAAGCGATTGCAGCGCCCGACCAGGAGCAGGCGCGGACAAGGACTCAGCCTGGGGCGCCGCAGCCGGCGAAGTTTCCGCTTGGGTCGCCGCTTCAAGACCGGCGTTGAAGGCTTTGAGGCTGCTTTCCACGGAGATGCCGCTGCTGCGGATAGCGAGTTCAAACTGCCCGCGATGAAATGGCAGCCGTCCCGATCCGGCCAGTGCGCCGAACAAGGTCGCGCTGATCACGCTGCGTGACTCCTCTGCTATCCGGGAGAAATCCTGGTAGATGAATTTACTGGCCGCCGCTTTGCCGGCGCGGACGAACGATTCAGCGTCAACCCGGCCGTCGCCCATGGCAATTTTCTCTGTCATGGAATAAACGCGATTGGTCGAGGCGATAAACGTCGTTCGGTCCGGCGTAACCAGGCCGCGGGTGATGGCCCTGCCTGCCTCCATGAGTTCGGAGGCAATCACGATATCCACTTCTCCAGGCACTGGCATCAGGGCCAGTACAGGATCTTTTCCCGCTTTGGCCGCCGCATCTGCAGGAAACAGTTCAACGTAATAAATTGTGGAACCGGTGCGCTGGGCCACCCCCGGAACCGATGTGGTTTGGGCCAGGTAGCCGGAGTTCTCTGCAAGATCGACAATCCAGTCCGCCAGCACACCGCCGCCCTCGCCGCCCATTGCCAGGATCGCAATCGTAATGGCGCGCGGCGCAGTGTACGCAGGCGCTGTTTCGGGATGGGAAAGCGTGGTTGCCATAAAAACTTACTTCAGCCGGTAATCTGTGCCAGGCGACGGTGAATGCGCCGTTGCATGATGGCAATCAAGCCGTTCCTGATGCGCGCCTTGAATCGGTCCCACGCGCTGGGGTTCGAGACGATGTCAGCCCGGAAAAACGACGGGCAAAGCCGCGCGGCATGCGCCACTTCTCCACAAACGCCGCAGCCGATGCAGCTATCCACCACCGTGGCTACAGGATCTTTGCGCAGGGGATCGGGGTTGGGTTGAATCGTCAGTGAGGGACATCCGGACAATCGAATGCAGGAATGGTCGCCGGTGCAGGTCTCAGGATCCACGCCAAAGCGCTCCCGGACCACGCGCTGGCCTTCGTCCAGCTGCTTCTTTACCAGAGGCTTCAGCCGGCGTTGTTCATTCAGTGCGCACTCGCTTTGTGCAACGATGACCTTCGGGCCTTTTTCCTTCGTGGTAAGCGCCTCACGGAAGACTTCACGGACGGCATCCACGTCATAGGTGCGGCTTATCGTCTTGACCCATTTCACCCCAACGCCGCGCACGGCATCGGCAATGGAAAGCCGGGTGGTGCGGATGGGATTGCTGGCCTTCGACGAAAGAATATCCTGGCCTCCGGTGGCAGCAGTGTAGCTGTTATCCACCACCACCAGCACGCTGTCAGTCTGGTTAAAGACAGCGTTGCCCACGCCGCTGGTAAGGCCGTTGTGCCAGAATCCGCCGTCGCCCATGAAACTGATGGTGCGTTTGCTGGTTTCCGGAGTGTTAAACGCGGCGGCGCTGGCCCAGCCCAGGCCGTAGCCCATAGTGTGCGCGCCCAGGTTGAATGGAGGAAGAATGGAAAACAGGTGGCAGCCGATATCCGAAGCAACATGATGCGGGCCGATTTCTTTCTCCACCAGCTTTAAAGCGGTAAAGATCGGCCGCTCTGGACATCCCGTACAAAATGAAGGCGGCCGCGGCTGGACCTGGCTTTGCACGATGGGCAGCGGATCAGACGGGCCGGTTGCCAATGGCTTCACCACCGTGGGCAAATGCGGGTGATTGATCATCGCCGGCGCCACCTGCTCCACGAACTTCAAAATGCCTTTGGTGATGGCAGCCGCTGTGTATTCACCGGCCATGGGCAGGACATCCTTGCCGTGGATCTTGGCCGTCTCTCCTGCCTTGCGGAGAATAGAGTTGAGATTTTGCTCGATGAAATCAGGCTGCCCCTCTTCGATGATCAACACAGCACGCTTGCCGGAGCAGAACCGCACCACCTCTTCATCGATGAGAGGGTAGGTGACGTTCAAAACGTAGAGTGGAACGTCTGTCTCGCCAAAAGCGTTGGAGAGGCCCAGAAGCTCAAGGGCGCGGATGGTGGTGTTATACATTCCTCCCTGCAGGATGATGCCAAAATCCTGCGCATTCTCAGCGAAGAATTCATTGAGCTGATTTTCCCGGATATACTTCACGGCCGCGGGCCAGCGCTTCTGTATTTTCTCGTGCTCGTGGAGGAAGCTGCCCGGCGGCAGTACCACCCGGCTGGCGTCACGCACGGGATTTTCCATCGCGTCCTTCAGCGTGAACTTAGGCCGGATATTGTCCTTGGCAGTGAAGCGCCCGTGCACGTGGCATGCGCGGATACGCAACTCCAGCATGACCGGGCTATTGCTGGCTTCAGAAAGCGCGAAACCCTGCTCGACTGCCTGCACAATGGAAGGCAGGTTCGGACGGGGATCGAGCAACCATATCTGCGACTTCATGGCGAACGCGTGCGAGCGCTCCTGCATGATGCTGGAGCCTTCGCCGTAATCTTCGCCCACAATGATCAGAGCGCCGCCGGTCACTCCTCCGGAAGCAAGGTTGGCCAGGGCGTCCGAGGCAACGTTGGTTCCTACGGTTGATTTGAATGTCACTGCGCCGCGCAGCGGATAGTTGACTGACGCGGCAAGAGTGGCGGCGGCAGTGGCCTCAGAGGCGCTATGCTCAAAATGAACGCCCAATTCCATCAGGATGTCATTGGCATCGGTGAGCACGTCCATCAGGTGGGAAATAGGCGCGCCCTGGTAGCCGGCGACATAGGAAATTCCCGACTGCAAGAGCGCCTTGGTTACGGCAAGGATGCCTTCGCCGCGAAACTCACGCCCGTCTCCGAGATAGAGCTGCTGGACTTCCTTTTTGAAGAACCTCTCGGCCATGGCCGCCTCTCAAAACCAATTTGTGCCGGTCTAACCCGATTTTAAAAGGAACGCGGCATGGAAAAAGCGGACGCTCACGAAAAAAGTCTAGGTCTAAATATTTTAGATGTCAAATGTCTTGCCAAGTTTCGTTGCGAAGGCTATATTGCTCCTCTCTGCGGGAGGGTTCTATGAAACGTCACCAGCGCGCGATCGCCCTGGCGGTTTGCATTCTCTTGTACGGCTCGTTCACCTTCGCTCAATCCATCACCGCGTCATTGCAGGGAACGGTTACGGACAAGCTCGGCGCGGTTTTGCCCAAAGCGACGATCACGGTTACCAACACCGAGACCGGCTTCGTTCGGTCCACGGCGGCCAGCGAGAGCGGCGAATACAGGATCAGTTCGCTTCCGGTTGGCAGTTACAAAGTTACGGCGCAATCCGCCAGCTTCCAGCCGCAGAGCCGGGTCGTGCAATTGGCCGTGGGTGACACGCCCACCCTCGATTTCGTCCTGTCGCCCGGGCAGGTGGAGCAGCAGGTCACAGTGACGGCGGAAGCGCCCTTGATTGAGCCGACGCGGACCTCGACCGACTCGGTCATCGATCAGGCCCAGATACAGAGCCTGCCGGTGAATGGCCGCCAGTTCATCGACTTCGCGCTGCTGGCCCCCGGAGTCACCATCGGTGACACCACTTCGGGCAGTACGGACGTAATCATTGAACCGGTGACCAAGCTGTCCTTCGCGGGGCAGAATATTCACTACAACTTCATCGCCATTGACGGCGCCGACAATATCTCCACCGCCTCCGGTGTGCAGAAAACCACGCCTTCCACCGACGCCGTGCGGGAATTTCGCGTTATCAACAATACCTACAGCGTCGAAGCCGGGCGGGCCGTGGGCGGGATCGTCAACATCATCACCAAGAGCGGCACCAACGATATCCACGGCAGCGTTTATGACTATTTTCGCAACAACGCCATGGACGCTACCAGCGAGTTGGCCGCTCCCGGATTGAACAAGCTGCAGCAGAACCAGTTTGGCTTTACGCTGGGCGGGCCCATCAGGAAAGACAAGACTTTCTTCTTCGGCAACTATGAAGGGCAGCGGAGGAACGAGAATCCTTACTACAACTCGGTCATTCTCTCCAACCTGACGCTGATCAACCAGTTCAAAGCCAACTTCGGCCTGGCGCCGGAGCAACTCAACCAGAACCGCAAAAGTGACTACGACAACTTTATCGTCAAGCTGGACCATTCCTTCACCGACCATGAATACGCGTTTGTGCGTTATTTCTTCAACGACGGCCGGCTTACCAACGTATCTCCCCTGAACGACGGATTCGATCTGCCTTCCGGCTTCAAAGACAATAATCTGCGGGACCAGTCGCTGGTGGGGAGCGTTACCTCAAACCTGACCGACCATTTCGTGAATGAAGCGCGCGTCCAGTATGGACACCGCACCTTCGATTTTCCGACTGTCAGCACGCAGCCGCACCTGGAAGTGCTCAACACATTTACCGCCGGCGTCAATCGCGGCAATCCGGATTTCTACCAGGAGAGCCGGACTGAGATCGTGGAAAATGCGACGTGGCAACACGGCAAACACACTTTTGGATTCGGCGGCGATTTCAGCCACGTCAACACGCTGGAATCCTTCCCGCTGTTCTATCCGTTTGAAGCGGATTTCGGATGTCTGCTGACGATCCAATGCCCATTCAGCCTTCAGGCCGGCGCGCCGCAGGTGATTTTCTTTGAGAGGTTCCAGGCGCCTAACTTTACCGAGCCCACGCTGAACCCGGCGGTGTTCCAGGGACAGCGCATCAGCAGCGCCATCCGGAACCAGGCTGAAGGCCAGATCGGCCACAATTATGGCGGCCTCTATATCCAGCACTCGTGGCATGCCACCAACAATTTTTCCATGAACTACGGCCTGCGCTACCAGTTTGAGACGTTCCCTTCGAACATACTCGATGGACCCAAGAAGGAGTTTGATCCGCGGGCCGGCTTTTCCTACCACCTTGGCACCAAGTACAACATTGTTGTGCGTGGCGGGGCGGGAATTTTCCACGGCGTGATTCCCATGCCGCTGCTTGCTTGCCAGGCCCCCTCTTGCGGCGGCACGACAGGGACCTTCCCGGGCCGTCCCAATGAAGACGCTTTGAACGCCAATACACGGCTCTTTGCTTTTGCCAGCGCGCCCAACATCACCTCCATTGCTTTGTCTGATCTGCTGGCAGGGACATACCCTGACGCCGCGCCTTTGGGATTCTGCCCCGGCGGCACCGTGTCTGGTTGCGGGTTCTTTGGCGACGCTGTGATCGCGCGCTTTGACAAGGACCATGCCGCGCCTTACGGAATCCAGACCAGTTTTGGCGTGGCCTTTCAGCCAAGCAACGATTCCGCTCTGAACATCAGTTTTCTCCGCACCAAGGGAGTTCACCTGGGCAGCTTCTTCAACGTGAACCAGCCTGACCCCAGCGGTACAGTGACTGTCCACAACTCGGGAGGCCAGGCCGGCACAAAGAACACCTACTTCGTTGCGCCGGGGATTCCGGGCGCGCGCAGCGGCGCTCCTGGCTTCCCCACTTTGTACG
>DASTPO010000156.1:0-4460 GCA_035762225.1 Candidatus Angelobacter sp. | reverse complement strand
ATGAACACTGTGCCCGTCCTCGCCCAGGCTGATCTCCAGTAGCCGGCGCATGCGCGCCTCATCTTCAACAATCAGAATATTGGCCATGATGAAAGCTATTTAAAAGGTAGAACGCTAAAGGTCCTATTTTCTTGCCAGCCGGGGTTGTCAAACATTCGTCTCCCCGGCAGGAAGATAAACCCTGAAACAGGCTCCCTGTTGCGGCGAACTCACCAGCTTTACCGATCCTCCGTGGGCATCCACAATCTTTGAGACGATCGCCAGACCCAGCCCAACCCCCGTCTTCTTGGTGGTGACAAAAGGATTGAATATCTGCTCTTTCAATTCCGGCGGTACCCCGGGACCTGCATCCTGCACCTCCACCACGACGCCCGGCTGGCCGTCTGTGGGCTCTGCCAGATGAATGCTGACTTTCAGTTCCCCGCCCTTCTCACCCATGGCTTCGCACGCATTCATGAACAGGTTGATAAACACCTGGTCGCCGAGCTCGTGATCCAGCATGACTCTCGGTAATCCCGCATCAAAATTGCGGGTCACCTTGACCTGAGCGCAAGCGCCCTGATCGGCAGCGGTCTTCAGACACCGTTCCACCACCTGGATAATATCTGCCACACCAAGGTTGAGCTGAGAGGGCCGGGCAAAATCCAGAAAACGGCTAACCAGAGCGCTTACCCGATTCACCTCAGCATAGATGTATCCGGCCAGCTCCCTGGCCAATGGGTCTGATTGCTCCAGCTTCTGCGAAAGGATCTCCGCCGACCCTTTAATCACTCCCAGGGGATTGCGGATCTCATGCGCCAGTCCCGCCGAGAGCTGCCCCAGCGCTGCCAACCGCTCCGCCCGGCGCGCCTCTTCCTGTGCCTGCTTCAGGCTCCGGTTTACCTCGGTCAGGTTCTCCGAAAGCTCCTGGTATCGCCGAACCTGCATGCGATATTGCATCACGAACCGATTCACCGTCATGGCAACAAAAAAGAAAAACAATACCCGCATCAGCAGCTCAGAAATGCTGTCTGCCGTGATGGTGAAGCTATGCTGCGCCTGATAAAGATAGGAGCAGTAAGCGGCCGACGCGCCCAGCGTCCAGAGCAGCGTGCCCACAGGGCCAAAATACATTGCCGCCGTCATTACCGGCAGGTAGTAGATGGGATAGTAATCACTGTTGATGGCCGCAGGGTCGCCCGTGTGGTTGATCAGGATCGTCGCCAGCGCGATTTTCACCATCACGGCCAATGACGGCCCGGGCTTTCCCGCTACCCGCAAAAACTGGTTTTCCAGCAGCTGCGTGATGCCGATAATCAGGAGAATGATTTGTTTGTGCAGCTCAGCAATAGGTGGAATAAGCGCGAGCCCGCCAAGAAAGATGAGCCAGAGAACGTCGATCCAGCGCGGAGTTGCGCGTTCATTCATAGCGGGAACTGAGATGAATGTAACACAGCGCACGCAGCGATTGGCCATTGAGCCGCATCGTGAGCTTTACAAGACGTCTCGGATAGACTTCGAATGCAACGCCAATGGTTCGAGCGCGGCTGGAAGGCAAAAGCCCGGAGGGAATGGCCAATCGCGACTTTCTCCCTTACCGATGCCCGTTCTTCTCCAGGATCGCCCTGATCTTTGCGCCCAGCGCCTGGAACGTGAACGGCTTTTGCAGGAAACATGAAGGATCCAGGGGCGTGCCCCGGCTCGGCATATCGTCGTTGGCATAACCGGAAATCATCAGCACGCCGGTATCGGGTCGAGTTTTGCGCACATGTTCCGCCAGATAACGGCCGTTCACCTTAGGCATGACGATATCTGAAATCAGGAGCGCAATCGTACCTTGATGCCGGTCGGAGATTTCAATGGCTTCTTTTCCGTCATTCGCCGTGAGGACCCGGTATCCGCAGCTCTGCAGGTATTCGCTGGTGGCATTCCTCAGGTCAATCTCATTGTCCACCAGCAAAACGGTTTCGTGTCCTCGTGTCGGGGCAGCCGTCGGCTTCGCTGCCGCAGGAGCTTCTTCTTGCTTGCGTTCGGCGATCAAGGGAAGATACACCGTGAAGGTGGAACCATGTTGCGGTTCCGAGCGTACGGTAATGTACCCGCCGCTCTGCTTCACGATTCCATACACCGTAGAAAGCCCAAGGCCGGAGCCGGTCTTTTTGGTGGTAAAAAAAGGCTCAAAGACGCGCGTCCGGACTTCCGGTGCCATCCCCGCTCCCGTATCAGACACGGCCATCCGGATATATTCACCCGCGGGGAGCTCGGCGGACTCGCCGTAACTGTGATGCCGGTCGATCATAATGTTCAAAGTGCCGCCGTCCGGCATTGCTTCCCGCGCGTTGGCAGTCAGGTTCATGATCACCTGTTCCAGTTGGCTTTGGTCGGCCCGCACCCATCCCAGGTTGCGGACTGCCTGGATGCTGATCTGCACGTCTGCCCCCATGAGGCAGTGCACCATGCTGCTGAGCCCTTCCATCACCTCGGCAACATCCAGCAGCTTCAGTGACATTACCTGCTTGCGTCCGAACGCCAGCAATTGGCGGGTCAGAGACGCTGCCTTCTCCGTGGCGGTAATGATTTTTCCCGCCCGTGACCGCTCCGCTTCAAACGCCGCGTTCAACTGCAATAATTCAGCGTATCCGCTGATGATTCCCAGAATGTTGTTGAAGTCATGCGCCACGCCGCCGGCCAGCCTGCCGACGGCCTCCATCTTTTGCGACTGCCGCAGCTGCTCTTCCAGATTCTGCTTTTCCGTGATGTCGCGCAGCATGGCCAGATGCTGTCCCGGCAGCACATTGCCGGTAAAGCAATATTCCACCAGCCGCTGTGCGCCATTATCCAGGCGCACCCGGATCTGGCCGCGACCGCTTTCCATCGCCCGCAATTGCAGCCATTCATCAGCAAAGCCCTCGCTGCAAAAATCACACAACCGGCGCCCGATGAGTTCTTCTCTGGAAACTCCCAGCAGCGCCGCGGAAGCCGCATTAGCCTCCGTGCACAGGCCGGTGTTTTCAAAAATCACGATTCCATCCAGGGAGCTTTCAAAAATGGCACGAACGGTGGTCTCACTCTGGCGCAACGCTTCAGAGGTGCGTTTGCGCTCCACTGCGTAGCGCATCGCTCGTACCAGCAGCTTGCCGTCAAAGGAGCCTTTTACCAGGTAGTCTTGCGCGCCCTCGCGAACCGTACGAATGGCCAGATCTTCATCGTCGGAACCGCTGAGCACCACGATGGCGGCTTTGGACCCGGCCTGTTTCATCCTTGCGAATGTTTCATAGCCAAAACTGTCGTCAAGATTCAGGTCCAGCAGGATCACGTCCAGCGGATCGCAGCTCAGGTGTCCCAGCGCTTCAGCCAGGCTGGTCACATGGCGGCAGTGCAGCGTGGCGGATGGCGCCTGGATCATCGCCGAGATCATGCGCGCGTCCACCGCGTTGTCTTCAACCAGAAGAACGTTCATGAGCGCCGTCGGGCGGACATTCATGACCACTGTCGACATGTTTCTTTACCCCTTAGGTTCTTGGTTGACCCACTCGCTTGCGGCTGACAGTTGATAGCCGCTTTTATTCACCCAATGCGGCGCACCATAGCGTCGAGCTTCGTCATCAAAAAGTCTACTTCCTGGCGCAGGGTGTTGCGCAGCGTCTCAGTTCCAGCCAAGGTGCCGCTGCTCGCCAGAGCCTCCAGTCTTCCTGCCGTCGCGGCAGCGGCAGGGGCCGCAAGTTGCAGCAATGACCCTTTAATCTTGTGGCCACCTTTTTCCAGGTCCGTGGCGTCTCCCGCTTCAATCGCCTTCCCTATGCGGGAAAGCATTGCCGGAGCTTCAATGGCAAAAACTGCCACCAGGTCGCGCAGCAAATCCCCATCTCCATCCACCCGGTTCCACAACGCATCCGGATCGAATGCCGAACTCTTCAAGTCATCAAAAGCTGGCTCACGGGTTTGCAATGCAGGGGCAATTATCTCGCTTTTTGCTCGTAAGATGTCTTGTTTTTCACAGTCCAAAGCGGCGACCTCCTGAATCCCGGCGAACGTGTGCCTAACCGGTTTTTCACACTGTCTTAAAGATAATCGGCAGAAAGCTTCGTGGAACGAACCTGAAATCCTGTTCTATTTCTCGAAGCCGGGGAATTGACCAAGTCAATGCTTTTGTGGTCCGTCTCATTATCGGCTGCCGCAATTAGAAATCACTAATGCAGCCGGCAACTCGTTTCACTCGATAGAGTTAGACCCTCTGCGAAAGGTGGCAGAGATTTCAAGACAATTCGCCGTAAATCCTCCGTTTCCATCACGGTCTCACCCCTTCAGGAGGGCCACTCCTTGGCGCCTCTTCATCAGGCTGGATTTTTTGTTGGCCTCAATCGTAACGCTCACCACCCGACACGCACTATGAGGGTTGAGATTTTTGTATTTCGGCGTATTCTGCGTACCGAAGTTCCGGGCCCCTCTCATCTTGTTCGGAGAAAAACATGCAGGTATCT
>DASTPO010000155.1:0-10211 GCA_035762225.1 Candidatus Angelobacter sp. | reverse complement strand
GCGTTGGAAGCGGCCTGCTGTGCGGCGAAGGGCGTGCCTTTTCGCGAACCGCGGAAACCCAGAGAACCAGAGCTCTTCCACGCCAGCGTGCGGCCTTCACTGTCCGTGATGGTCACAATGGTGTTGTTGAAGGAGGCCTGGATGAACGCCACGCCGTGGGGAACATTCTTGCGTTCCTTCTTTTTGAAAACCTTTTTCTTGCCTTTGGTCCCGGTAGCGCCGGTTCCCGGTGCTGCTGTCGCTTTTGCCATTCTGCCTGTTCCTTCTGCGCGCTGGATTATCAGCGATTTCGCTTCTCCACCAGCCACGTCGTAAGCATTTTGAGCTACTAGCCTCTAGCTACTAGCCTTTTCGTCATCAACCCCTGGCCTCTTAGCCGGCACCGCATCTCTTGCTGACTGATGCGGGCTGGCTGCTAATGGCTAGGTCTTGGCCGCAGTCTTCTTCTTGTTCGCGACCGTTCCCTTGCGCGGGCCTTTACGGGTGCGCGCATTGGTATGCGTGCGCTGGCCCCGGACCGGCAGGTTGCGGCGGTGACGATTGCCGCGGTACGAGCCGATTTCAATCAGCCGCTTGATGTGCATGGAAATATCTTTGCGCAGATCGCCTTCCACGTCGCCTTCGGCTTCGATGGCCTGGCGGATGCGGTTGACTTCGTCTTCGTTCAGGTCCTGGACCTTTTTCATCGGCTCGACCTTCGCAGTTGCCAGAAGCCTGGCGGAGCGCGAGTTGCCGATCCCGTAGATATACGTCAGCGCGATGTTCACATGCTTGTTCCGCGGAAGATCGACGCCTGAAATACGTGCCATTGATTTCTCCTTGTTGCTGGTTCGATCGGTTTACAGTCTGGCTTTGGCCTTCATCCCGATCCGGTTACGCTTTGAAATTCAAGACTTGAAATTTCAAAATTGAAAATCTATCCCTGTCTCTGCTTGTGCTTCGAGTTTTCGCAGATCACGCGCACCACGCCCTTGCGGTGCACGATCTTGCATTTATCGCAAATCTTCTTTACCGATGCCCGAACCTTCATGATGTTTTGCCCTTCAAACTCCCCGGCTTCACCGCGGGAAAAATTTCTTCAACCCAGCCATCACTTGTAGCGATACACAATGCGACCGCGCGTGAGGTCATAGGGTGAGAGTTCCACCGCCACCTTGTCGCCCGGAAGAATGCGGATAAAGTTCTTGCGCATTCTGCCGGAAACGTGCGCCAGCACCTGATGCTTGTTCTCCAGTTCCACCCGGAACATGGCATTGGGCAGCGGCTCTACCACCGTTGCCATCACCTCAATCGCGTCTTCTTTACTCACTCAGCTCCTTGAAGCCTGCAGTGCCTGCATAGCTCCAGATCGAAAAAATCCATCAGTCGGTCAGCACCAGCGGCCCATTCCGCGTCACGGCCACACAGTGCTCGAAATGCGCGCTGTAACTGCCGTCTTCAGTGACCGCGGTCCACTTGTCATCCAGCACGCGCGCGCCCGGCCGTCCGATATTGACCATCGGCTCGATCGCCAGCACCATGCCTTCGCGCAGCCGCGTTCCATGGCCGCGGGTGCCAAAGTTCGGGACCTGCGGATCTTCATGCAGCTTGGTGCCGATGCCGTGGCCCACAAAATCGCGCACCACGCTGAAGCCGTTGGCTTCAACATATTCCTGCACCGCCGCGCCGACATCGCCCACCGTCTTGCCCAGCCTGACCTCGGCGATCGCCTTCTTCAGCGAGGTCTCGGTAACATCCAGCAATTTTTTCAACTCGGGCGTCAGCGTTCCGCCAACGGGGACGGTGATCGCCGAATCGCCGTAATAGCCGTCGAGCACCACGCCGCAGTCAATGGAAACAATGTCGCCTTCCTTGAGCACGCGCTTCTCAGAAGGAATGCCGTGGATGATCTCATTGTTCACGGACGTGCACAGCACGCAGGGATAATCGTAATAGCCCTTGAATGCCGGCTTGGCGCCCAACTCACGGATGCGCTCTTCCGCCGCATGTTCCAGGTCCATGGTGGAAATTCCTGGCGCCACCAGCGCCTTCACCGTGTCCAGAACCTGATGCACGATCTGCCCGCTGCGGCGCATCTTGTCCAGTTCGACCTGTGACTTGCAGTTAATCATTCGTGTCCTGCCGCTGCGGCCTCGCCGTCAATTGCGTGGAAAATCTCCGCCGTCACCTGCTCCACGGCGCGCTCGCCATCCACTCGCAGCAGCCGTCCCTGGCGGTTATAGAACTCGACCAGAGGCAGGGTTTGACGCTCATAGCTTTTCAAGCGCTCTGAAATAACCTCTTCTGTATCGTCAACGCGCTGAAACAACTGGGTACCGCAGGCGTCACAAACGCCTAGTTCTTTGGGCGGTTGGAGATAGATGTTGTAAATCTTGCCGTCGATAGGACAAACACGGCGACCCGTAAGCCGTTGCAGTAATTGATTATAACTGACTTCAACGCTTATCACAACCAGCGGTCGCATGTTTCCCGCCCGCACCGCCAACTGCCGATCCAGCCACTCTGCCTGCGCCACCGTCCGGGGAAAACCATCTAAAACGAACCCCCGGTCACAATCCGGCCGCTCGATCCGCAACGCCACCATGGTGTTGACCAGATCGTCCGACACCAATTCCCCGCGCTCCATCACCGCTTTCGCCTTCTTGCCCAGCTCCGTGCCCTGCGCCACATTCTCGCGCAGGATATCGCCGGTAGAAATGTGCGGAATCCCATAACGGCCCGTAATCAGCTTGGCCTGGGTTCCCTTGCCAGCTCCGGGAGCTCCCAGCAAGATGACGGGCCCGGCGGCAATGGTGTTCGCGGTCATAAACATCAGTGGCGGCCCTGGGGCCGGCATGGCTCAATTCCACAATCTCCTGCCGCGGACCCTTCCGCTGCGAGAGGTAAATCCTTCATAATGCCGCATTACCAGCTGCGATTCGATCTGGTTGACAGTGTCCATGGCTACGCCCACAACGATCAGCAGCGAAGTTCCGCCAAAGTAAAAGTTCACGCCCAGGCCGTGCAGCACCCACGTAGGCATACGGCTGAATACGGTAGGGCCGATCCATGGAATGTGGTCCAGATGGATACCTGCGATCATCCATTCCGGAATCAGCGAGATAAGGATCAGGTACAGGCCGCCCACCAGCGTCACCCGGGTCAGCACGTCATTGATATAGTCGCGGGTGCGGTGGCCGGGCCGGATTCCGGGAATAAAGCCGCCGTACTTACGCATGTTGTCCGCCACGTCAGACGGGTTGAACACGATGGAAACGTAGAAATACGCGAAAAAGATAATTCCCACCGCATACAGCAGGGTGTATAGCGGCTCGCCCCACTTAAGCTGCTCCAGGATGCCGCCGAAATAGCGATTCAGTGTCCCGCCAGGCTTAAACGCGTTGGAGAGCGTGAGGAACTGCGGAATACTCAGCAGCGAGGATGCAAAGATCACCGGCATGACGCCGCCGGAGTTTACGCGCAGAGGCAGGTGCGTGGCCTGGCCGCCCATGATCCGCCGGCCGACAACGCGTTTTGCGTACTGCACCGGGATGCGCCGTTCGGAGCGTTCCATGAACACAATGAACGCCACCACCACCACCATCACCACCACCAGGATCACCAGGATGGGAATGGTAAAGCTGCCCCAGGTCGCGGACTTCGCCTTGCCGTAAAGATCGGCCACCGCGCGCGGCAGTCCCACGACAATCCCGGCAAAGATCAGCAATGACATGCCGTTGCCCACGCCGCGTTCCGTGATCTGCTCGCCCAGCCACATGATGAAAATACTGCCCGTGGTCAGGGTAACGATCGTCATCAAAACGAATGACGCACCCGGATTCATTACGAAATTCTGCTTTTCCAGAGTTACCGCGATGCCCATGCTCTGCAGCACCGAGAGGATCAGCGTCAGGTAGCGGGTCCATTGCGTGATCTTGCGCCGGCCCAGGTCGCCTTCTTTTTGCAGGCGCGCCAGCGGCTCCCACACCACGGTCAGCAGCTGCAGGATGATCGAGGCGGTGATGTACGGCATGATACCCAGCGCGAAGATGGTAAGCTTGCGCAGGTTGCCGCCGCTGAACAGGTCATAGAACCCCAGCAGACCGCCGCTTTGCTGTTCAAAAGCCTTTTGCAGCGCGTCAGTGTTGATGCCCGGCGTCGGTATGTGCGACCCCAGGCGATACACCGCGAGCATGGCCAGGGTAAACAGCACGCGCTTGCGCAGGTCCGGTACTTTAAAGATATTCGCCAGTTTCTCGAACATTTAGCTCACTTCTTCTTTGCTTTGGGTTGTTCCTGTTTTGCCTGCCCCTTAGCTTTGGGCGCTTCTTTGGCCGCGGGCTGCAACGCCCCGCCGCCGACCAATTCCGCTTTGCCGCCGGCTTTCTCGATCTTTTCCTGCGCGCTCTTGGAAAACTTATGCGCCTGCACCGTCAGCGCCGACTTGAGCTCGCCATCACCCAGCACCTTGATCAGCTCGTTCTTTCCCGCCAAACCGTGCTTTACCAGAAGCTCGGGAGTGATGTTGCTCTCGCCCAGCTCCACCAGGCGATCCAGGTTCACTACCTGGTACTCGACGCGGAAGATGTTGGTGAAACCGCGCTTGGGAAGCCGGCGATGCAACGGCATCTGGCCGCCTTCAAATCCGCGCATCATACGCGAACCGGAGCGCGAGCGCTGGCCTTTGTGGCCGCGGGCGGAAGTCTTTCCCATGCCGCTGCCCATGCCCCGGCCCACGCGCTTCTTGTTTGCGGTGGCGCCCTTGGGCGGACGTAAATTCGATAAGTTCGTTGGCACTTGTATTCCTTTTTATACGCAGCCGCCAGCTTCGTGGCTACTCGGTTTCCCTGTTTTTGAATCCGGCAATTTACTGATTGCCAGATTGTCCATTCACCAAATCCGGTTTATTTCTCCAAAATCTCCACCAGGTGCGGGACCTTGGCCACCATGCCACGGATGGACGGCGTGTCTTCCCGTTCCACCACCTGGTTCAACCGGGTAAAGCCCAGCCCTTTGATCACCAGCTTGTGCTTTACCGGTGTGCAGATCTTGGAACGCACGTACTGAAGGCGAATTGTTTTTTTCTGTGCCGTCATGTTTACAGCTCCTGCAATGCCTTGCCGCGCAGCGTGGCAACATCCTGGCGGTCGCGAAGTTTGTTCAGCGCATCGAACGTGGCTTTGATCACGTTGTGCGGATTGGCGGTGCCCAGCGACTTGGTCAGCACGTTCTGCACGCCCACCGAGGTCATCACCGCACGCACGGCTCCGCCCGCAATTACGCCCGTGCCTTCCGGCGCCGGCTTCAGCAGCACCCGGCCTGATCCAAACGTGCCCAGGACCGCGTGCGGAATCGAGGTCTTGCTCAGGTTCACCCGCATCAGGTTCTTCTTGGCCGATTCAATCCCTTTACGGATCGCCTGCGGCACTTCCTTGGCCTTACCCGAACCGTAGCCGACCACGCCCGCACTGGGGTCGCCGACCACAACCAGGGCCGCAAATGACATGTTCTTGCCGCCCTTGACCACCTTGGTCACGCGGTTGATGGCCACTACCTGGTCTTTCAACTGGTAGCTGCCGGCATCGAGCTTTTTCTTGGTTGCGATTGCCATTGTATTTAAAACTCCAGACCTGCTTCACGCGCTGCATCGGCCAGCGCTTTGATGCGCCCGTGGTAAAGATATCCGCCACGGTCAAATACCACTTTCTTGATTCCTTTTTCCTGCGCCCGCTGCGCGATCGTCTTGCCAATCTCCTTGGCGCTGGCCACGTTGCCGCCGGTCTTCTTGGCGCTCTTCTTTCCCGTGGCGGTGCTGGCCGAAGCCAGCGTGGTGCCCGACGAATCGTCAATCAGCTGCGCGTAAATATGGTTCAGCGAGCGGTACACGTTCAGCCGCGGACGCTCCGGCGAACCGGAAAGCCTTTGCCGCATGCGCTGGTGAATCCGCCGCCTTGTTTTGTCTTTTGCGCTATCAGGAATCATTTCTCTTGTCCTTGCTTCGCACCGCCCCTGGCAGCGCGATCAAAATTTTTGTCGTTCGCAGTTCCACTCAACTATTTCGCTCCGGTCTTGCCGACCTTCTTCTTCAATCTCTCGCCCACAAAGCGCACGCCTTTTTGCTTGTAGGGATCCGGCGGACGCAGGCTGCGCATGTCTGCCGCCACCTGCCCAACCTTCTGCCGGTCAATGCCGCTCACCGTGAGCTTGGTCTGCTTTGCGTCCACTGCCGCCGTTACCCCGGCGGGCAATGGGAACTCAATTGGGTGCGAGTAACCGAGGGTAAACACCACCGTGTTTTTTCCCTTAAGCTCCGCGCGATAACCGATGCCGACGATTTCCAGGTCGCGGGTCCAGCCCTTGGTGACGCCTTCAACGGCGTTGTTCACCAGGGCGCGCGCCAGGCCGTGGACCGCGGCATGCTGGTCGTCTTTGCGGGTCACCTGGATCTGTCCGTCAGCTTGCTTCAGCTGCACTCCGGACGGCAGGTGCGCCTGCACCTGTCCTTTCGGGCCCTGCACCACGACGGTATTGCCTTTTACTTCAAACTTCACTCCCTGCGGGAGCGGAATCGGTTTCTTTCCGATACGAGACATTTATGCTCTACCCTTCTCTTGAAGCGAGTCCTTCTGGCCTTTGTCAGGCTGAATTCCACGCTGATCGTTGCCGGCTGCTAGCCACTAGCTCCTGGCTGCTAGCCGAACCAGGCTCTAGCTAATCGTTGCTTGCGACCATCATTCCATCACGCCGAAAAACCGCCTCTTGCTGTTTCAGTGTTGCGAGTAGCCAGAAGCTAGAGGCTAGTAGCTGGTAATTCGCGCGAGCGAATTACCACACCTCGCACAGGATTTCGCCGCCCAGGCCCTGTTTGCGCGCCTGCCGTCCCGTCATCACTCCCTTGGGAGTGGTCAGGATGTTGATCCCCAGCCCGCCCAGCACGCGTGGAATATCGTTGCGTCCCACGTACACGCGGCACCCGGGCCGCGAGATGCGCTGCAGGTTGGAGATGGCCGCATTGTTGTCCTGGCCGTATTTCAGGTAAATGCGCAGGACCTTTCTGCCTTCTTCCTCTGTCGGCTTGAAATTGGCGATGTAGCCTTCTTCTTTCAGAATGCGCGCTATCTCCAGCTTCAGCTTGGAAGTCGGGACATCGAGCTTCTGGTGACGCGCGTGGATCGAATTGCGGATGCGCGCCAGCAAATCTGCGACCGGATCGGTCAAACTCATCTTCGTTTATCTCCTCTTATCGTCACCCGTTTGCTCCGGCCTGCCGGAGAACCTGCCGTGACGTACTGCAAAACCGGCTGCCGGCTCTTAGCCTTTAGCCCTTAGCTCCTCTGCATGGCACTGGTCCGTGTGCCGGGAACCAGCCATGCTCTTTTCCGCTCGAGGCTTGAGCTAAAAGCCAAGAGCTAAAAGCTTCTCCCTACCAACTCGACTTCGATACCCCGGGCACTTCACCCTTCAACGCCAGTCCGCGGAAGCACAGACGGCACAGCCCGAACTTGCGCAGGTACGCGCGCGGCCGTCCGCAGATGCTGCAGCGGTTGCGGTGCTGGGTGGAGAACTTGGGTTTCTTGTTCGTCTTGGCGATCTTTGCTGTTGTTGCCATCTTTTTCCTTTGTCGGGCCTGTTCGGCCCTCCGCTCTTCGCTAAAAGCCTTTTACTGCCGGAACGGCATGCCCATGTGTTTCAGCAGGGCCCGCGCCTGGTTGTCGTCGCGCGCCGTGGTCACAATGGTTACGTTCATGCCTTTCAGCTTGTCCACTTTGGCGTAGTCGATTTCCGGGAAGATCAGCTGGTCGCGCAGTCCCAGCGTATAGTTCCCGCGGCCGTCAAAACTCTTGGTGGAGACACCGCGAAAGTCGCGCACGCGGGGCAAGGCGATGTTGATCAGCCGGTCCATGAACTCGTACATGCGCGGCCCGCGCAGCGTCACCATGGCGCCGATGGCCATGCCTTCGCGCACCTTGAACGCCGCAATCGATTTCTTGGCCCGGGTGACCACCGGCTTCTGCCCGCAGATCTCACCCAGGTCGCGCACCAGCGGGTCCAGCATTTTGGTGTTCTGCGTGGCTTCACCCACACCCATGTTCACCACAATCTTGTGCAGCTTCGGCACCGCCATGGGATTGCTCAGGCCCAGCTCCTTGGCCAGCGCCGGCGCAATCTCCTTATCGAATTTTTCCTTCAGCCTTGCCGTAACTTTAGTTGTCGCCATTTCCTTTTTCTGCCTTTCTCACGGTTTCCGGTTTTACGGGTTCGTGAGTGATCTAGCGCGGCTAGCTTCCAGCTGCTGGCCTCTAGCTTTTGAATCGATCCAAAAATTCTTCTTTCGATAACTTGCAACTACAAACGCCAACGATACCGCCAGCACCCTCGGCCTTAGCCAGAAGCTAGCGGCCAGCGGCTCGAAGCTATTTATCCAGCGGAGCTTCGCAACGGCGGCAAATCCGCAGCCGCCGGCTGCCCTGCGTCTTGTGTCCAATGCGCGACGGGCCGCAGCTGGGGCAAACCACCATCACGTTGGAAATCGCGATCGGTGATTCCTGCTCCGCGATGCCGCCCTTGATGTTCTTCTGCGGGTTGGGGCGCACGTTCTTCTTCACCATCATTACGTGCTCCACCAGCACCCTGCCGGTGCCGGGGAATACCCGCAGCACGCGGCCCTGCTTGCCCTTGTCACGACCGGTCAGCACCTTCACCGTGTCATTGCGCTTGATCTCGACTCGTATATGCATTTCAGCCTTCATCGCCTGGCGGACATCGTGCGCCGCCTGATTCTTGTTCGTCCGTTTTCTCCGCCGGCCGGCTTACAGAACTTCCGGCGCCAGGGAGACGATTTTCAAAAACTTTTTCTCACGCAGCTCGCGGGCCACCGGACCGAAGACGCGCGTACCCACCGGCTCGCCGGTCTCGTTGATCAGCACCGCGGCGTTCTGGTCAAAGCGGATATAGGTCCCATCGCGACGGCGATGCTCTTTCCGCTGGCGCACGATCACGCACTTGA
Source organism: Candidatus Angelobacter sp. (assembly GCA_035762225.1). Classification (GTDB taxonomy): domain Bacteria; phylum Acidobacteriota; class Terriglobia; order Terriglobales; family Acidobacteriaceae; genus Angelobacter. Next base: position 1,225 of record DASTPO010000155.1, on the reverse strand, counting down.
CCACCGTGCCCTTCTTGGCGGTGCCGTCCGGCGACGCCTCTTTCACCGCGGCGGTGACCACGTCACCCAGCCCGGCGTTCAGGCCGGTATGGCCGCCCAGCGGCAGGATCATCTGCAGCCGGCGCGCTCCGCTGTTGTCGGCCACATCGAGAATGCTTCTCATCATGACTGCCATGGTTATGTCCCCTTCTTCATCTCTCTGCCATCAGCGATCCGGCGCGTCGCGCCGGCAATCGCCTTCCGCGATTCAGCTCTTAAACGGCCTTGGAATCAGCAGCGGCCGCCGCCGTGTCTTCCACGCCCACCAGCTTGGCCTTCTGGATAATGTTCTTCAGCCGCCAGCGCTTCAGCTTCGACATGGGGCGGGTCTCTTCGATCTCCACGAAGTCGCCCACGTGCGCCGTGTTCTTCTCGTCATGCGCGTAGAACTTCTTCGACTTGGCCACGACGCGGCGGTAGAGCGGGTGCGCCTTCTTCATGATGACCTGCACCACGATGGTCTTGCTCATCCTGGTGGAGACCACGCGCCCGATCTTGGTGCTGCGATGGCTGATTTTCGTTGCGGTCGTTGTCTCTGCCATTTACTTCTTCCTCTTCTTGGCGGCTACCTTCTTCTTCGCCGGTTTGGCGCTCTTGCCGCGCGCCGCCGTCTTCGCCTTTTTCTGCTTCCCAGTTTTTTTGGCGGCTGCCTTCTTCGGCCTGGCAGCAGCCTCGCCCGCGTCAGCCGGGCCGCTGGCTACCGGCGCCGCAATCCCCAGCTCCTTTTCCCGCATCACGGTGTGGATACGGGCAACATCCTTGCGCAGCCCGCGGATCTTGTTCAGGCTTTCCGTCTGTCCCATCTTGAGCTGGAACTTGAGCCGGAAAAGCTGGTCATTGAGTTCGCGCTGCTGGTGTACCAGCTCCGCGTCGGTCAGGTTTCTCAGTTTTTCGACATCCATCGGTCTTCTCTTCCGGGGCTGCCCTTCGACTTTAATCAGGGTGCTTCGCCCTCATGCTATGTTTCGCGCGGGCCAGCGCTCACGCCGCATTTCACCCGCCTCGCTTCTTGCATTTGCTCTGGTTTTTCCTTGAGCCCAACTGTTTTGAACCCAGGGCAAAGCCAACTGCCGACTTTCTTAGTGCGCGTCGTGCCGCGACACGAACTTGGTCCGCAGACCGAGCTTGTGCGAAGCCAGCCGCATTGCTTCCTGCGCTTCCGTGCGGTTGACGCCTTCCATCTCAA
>DASTPO010000154.1:0-13138 GCA_035762225.1 Candidatus Angelobacter sp. | reverse complement strand
TGGTCACGTTGACCTGTTCTCTATTGTTCCAGTGAAGCGATCCCATTCCGTCTGCGCCCAGGGCGGCATCAACGCGGCCAAGAACCTAAAGGGCGAAGGCGACACCACGTGGCAGCATTTTGATGACACTATCTATGGCGGCGATTTCCTGGCCAACCAGCCGCCGGTAAAAGCCATGTGCGAGGCGGCTCCGGCCATCATCGACCTCCTCGACCGCATGGGCGTCACTTTTAACCGGACGCCGGAAGGCCTGCTCGATTTTCGCCGCTTCGGTGGCACGCTCTACCATCGCACGGCATTTGCCGGCGCCACCACCGGCCAGCAACTGCTCTATGCTCTCGACGAACAAGTGCGCCGGTACGAGGCAGAGGGCAAAGTTACCAAGTACGAGCATTGGGAGTTTATGAGCGCCGTCCTGGACGGCGGTCGAGTATGCCGTGGAATCTGCGCTATCGACTTGCGGACAATGGAAGTACGCACCTTCCCTGCGGACGCGGTCATCATGGCAACGGGCGGCATCGGGGCAATCTTCGGCAAGTCCACGAATTCGGTGGTGTGCACCGGATCAGCCCAATCCGCTCTGTACCAGCAAGGCTGCTATTACGCGAACGGCGAGTTTATCCAGGTACATCCCACATCGATCCCCGGCGAGGACAAGCTGCGGCTGATGTCAGAGTCGGCCCGCGGTGAAGGCGGCCGCGTCTGGGTGCCGAAGACCAAGGGCGATAAACGCGACTGGAAGAGCATTCCTGCAAACGAGCGCTGGTATTTCCTGGAAGAGTGGTATCCCAAGTACGGAAACCTGGTGCCTCGGGACGTGGCCACCCGCGCCATCCACAAGGTGGTTTACGAATACGATCTGGGCATTGATGGCCAGCCAATGGTCTACCTCGACCTCACGCACATCGATCGCGAGACCCTGAACCGCAAGCTCGAAGGCATCCTGGAAATTTACGAGAAGTTTGTCGGCGACGATCCGCGTGATGTGCCGATGAAGATTTTTCCCGGGATGCATTACACCATGGGCGGCCTGTGGGTTGACTTCAAGCAGGCGACCAACATCAAAGGCATTTTTGCGGCAGGCGAATGCGAATACGGGTATCACGGCGCCAATCGCCTGGGAGCAAATTCCCTGGTCTCCTGCATCTACGGCGGGTTTGTGGCCGGGCCGCAGGCGTTGCTCTACGCCAGGAACAGCAAATCCACTGACGGTGTGAGCAGCCAGGTATTTGATTCGGAAAAGAAACGGCAGGAAGAATTCAATACGCGGCTGATGACCTCCAGCGGAAATGAGAATCCCTTCCGCCTGTGGCGCGAGCTGGGTGAACTGATGACCCGCAACTGCACCGTCATCCGTTACAACAAGAACCTGCAGCAGACTGACGCCAAGCTGGTTGAGTTGCTGGAGCGGTTTACACGCATCAACTTGAGCGACAAGAGTCAGTGGGCAAACACATCGTTCGTGTTTACCAGGCAGCTGTACAACATGCTGCAGCTTTCCCGTGTGATCGCTCAGGGGGCGGCGCTGCGGGACGAATCACGGGGAGCGCATTACAAGCCGGATTTCCCCGATCGCGACGACAAGAACTTTTTGAAGACCACCAAGGCCTACTTTGCGCCGGACGCCGACGAGCCGCGTTTTGAGTTTGAGCCGGTGGATGTTTCTTTGTTGCCGCCAAGACCGCGACCTTATGACATGGCAAAGAAGCGGCGAGTCGGCGCGGGTGAGCGGATGGCGAGCCCTGTATAGGGCGAGCTATTCACGAGGGTTTGATCGCTGCGTTTCAAAGCCGTTTACCGGATGGCTGTAGACATATATGGAACAAACACAACGCAACGCATCGCCAAAGTTTTACAAGAATGCAGCGATTGTATTTTACGGAATCGGGCTGGTCTTGATACTTGCTGCGATTGCCCGGCGTGATTGGGTTTATGGAGCCTTTGGCGGCATTACATTGCTGAATGGCCTAATGACCACGCTAAAGCTTATTTCCTTACGGGAGACCAAACAATAATGGCAAAGAGCGTCATTCTCAAAATCAAGCGCCAGGAAAATCCCCAGGCGAGTGCACGCTGGGAAGAATTTGAGCTTACCTGGAAGCCGGGAATGAACGTGATTTCTGCCATGATGGAGATCGCGGCCAATCCGGTGACGCGCGACGGCAAAACCACCACGCCCATTGCCTATGACTCCAACTGCCTGGAAGAGGTCTGCGGCTCCTGTGCCATGCTGATCAATGGACGAGCGCGCATGGCCTGTTCGGCGCTGGTAGACAAGCTGGAACAACCCATCAAGGTCGAGCCCCTCAGCAAGTTTCCCATCGTGCGCGACCTGGCTGTCGATCGCGGAGTGCTGTTCGAAAACCTGAAGCGGGTAAAAGCCTGGGTACCGGTAGATGGCACGTATGACCTTGGCGCCGGGCCGCGCGTCTATCCGACCGAGCAGGAAGAGGCGTATCCGATTTCGCGCTGCATCTCCTGCTGCTGCTGCATGGAAGCCTGCCCTCAGTTCAATGAGACCACCGGGTTTGTGGGTGCGGCAACAATCGCGCAGGTGCGGCTCTTCAATCAACATCCCACGGGCAAGGCGCTCAAGCATGAACGTCTGCAGGCGCTGATGGGCGACGGCGGAATTCAGGAGTGCGGCTATGCGCAGAACTGCGTGGAGGTCTGCCCCAAAGATATCCCGCTTACCAAGGCGATTGCGGATACCGGGCGCGAAGTGATCAAGCAGGCGGTAAAGGATTTTTTCCGCAGCTAGCTGACAGGCGGCCCCAGCACCTTCTTCAGGTCCTGGCCCATGGCCCGCGAACGTTCTTCCACGATCTCCACGAACACTTTCCGGGCTTGTGCGTAGAAGCCTTTCAATGGCTGGGCAGCCAGTTCATTGGCATACCGCTGGAGTTCAGGGCGGGTAACGCCGTGATAAGTCACGCTCATCCCCAGCTGCACATAGTTCTGCCGTTGCGCCTTGATTTCCTTCCGGTGTGATGCAATCTGCGACAGAATCTCCTGCGGAGCGCCGGCTCCCGCCAACATGCCATGCAGAAAAGCAATCTGAAAGTCAGTAACAAAGTCGCTGACTCCGGCGCTGGAGTCGAGCGCGTCAAGGGCTTCCATGCGCTCGTCGGTTGGAGGCACGGTCTGGGCGATATTGATGTACTTCTGGAGCCTGGCCTGGCCTTCAGGCGTGTTGGTTGCAGCCTCAAGGGCGAGCATGCGGGCAATGAACGGGGTTTGCAGGCGCTCGACGGTCTGTCGCATCTGTTCCGGAACACAATGAGCGGCCATGCGGTTTTGCAATTCTCTGCGCAAAATCTCACTGGTGAACTCTTTCTGGAGCACCGGCTTGATGGCATTCAGGAACTCGTCTGAGCTTTGTCGTCCCCGCATTTGCTGCATGAATTCATCAGACACCAGAGCGGACGTCAAATGATCAATCGATTGGTTAAAGCCGCTCAGGTCAAGCGCCTGATGGGTGAGCGCCGCACAGTCGACAGTCTGCGCCGATCCAGCAATGCAGGCAAAAAACACAAGCAGTAATATCAGGCTGCGTTTCATAGTGAGTCCTCTGGAGAAAGTCGGCTACTAGCGTATGCCACGCAGCGATCAGCAACAATGTCACTTTGGGGTGAGGTACTGTTGCGACAGAGCAGGATTTACCGAAACCACGCGGGATGGGGCGAAACGAAAATCCATCTGGTGAGATGAAAGAACAGGGGCGCGGAAAAGCAGATGGAATCCATGCGGTCCAGGATGCCGCCGTGCCCCTCGATGGTACTGCCAAAATCTTTGACCCCGCGGTCACGCTTGATAGCGGACATGGTCAGCCCTCCGGCGAATCCCATGAGCGCGATGGCGAGGGACATGAACAAGGCCTGCAAGATGGAGAAGGGCGTCATCCACCACAGCGCGGTCCCCACGGCAACAGCGGTGGCCACGCCGCCAACAAAGCCTTCCCATGTCTTATTGGGCGAAATGGAAGGCGCGATCTTGCGCCTGCCCAGCAACTTCCCCCAGACGTATTGAAAGACGTCGCTTAATTGCACCACGATCACAAGGAACAGCAGAAGTTTGGCGTCCTGCCTCTGGTAGCCGGGAATATTCAGGGTGAGCAGGGCCGGAGCGTAGCTGATGCAATAGACGCAGACCATCAGCCCCCATTGGATGCGTGCCGCACGATCGAGAAATCCGGTGGTTTCGCCGGCCAGAGCCAGCCGGATAGGCACGAAGAGAAAGGCATACACCGGAATCAGAATGACGGCGAGCCCATACCACTCCCGATACCAGAACCAGTATTGCAAAGGCGTAAACACAAAGAACGACCAGAACAGGGTGCGATGATCAGCCCGCGTGGTGCTGATAAGGCTTACATACTCGCGCAAGGCCAGAAGCGAGACGAATGCAAACAAGAGCATGGATCCGGCGGGCCCGATCAGGAATGAAATGGAGAAAATCCCTATCATGATCCACCAGGCCCTTATCCGGGCATTCAGATTGTCAATGGAAGCTCTGCCGTCTTCGGACTTGACGCGCCGGGAAAGGACAAAGCCAACGAAGCTTGCCAGCACCAGCCCGACAATGACAATGTTCAGGATCAGAAACATCTGGTGATCGAGCTTGAATTTCATGCGTCCCTCAACGCGCACACGGCTTCGCGCGCTTTCGCCAGGAAAGATTCCTTGGTTTCGCTGGATTCGAGTTTCAGTGGCGCTCCAAACGTCACCCGGCTGACTACGGGAACCGGGAGAAATTCTCCTTTCGGGAGGATCCGGTTCAGGTTGGACAGATAAACGGGAATAAACTGCACGTCCGGGCGCCTGGACCACAGGTAATAAACGCCGCTCTTGAATGGCCCCACCTGCAACCCATTGCCACGGGTGCCTTCAGGGAAAACGATGAGCGAACAGCCCGTTCCCATGGCTTCCAGAAGCATGTCCAGAGTATTGCGGGCCGCGGCGGCACGTTCGCCTTCTTCTGTTTTGCCGCCGCGCTCCACCAGCACGGCGTTAAAGGCGTTCACCGCAATCCGCTTGCGCAATCCCGAATTCCAATAATCTTTGGCTGCCACCGGACGCGTCAATGCACGCACGCGTCTGGGCAAGACCGACCAGAGCACAACGAAGTCCAGATGGCTGGTGTGGTTGGCGAAATAAACCCGCTGACGCAATGAGGGCCTGCAATTAACCCAGCGAACTGTCGGCCCGGTCAGGGCGCGGGCGCAAGCCGCGATGATGCCGGCCGAGACGCTCATCGGGCTTCCAGTTCGCGGGCAATACGCGCGGTGCGCCGCCAGACAGTGATCACGCTGCCGACGATAACCAGAATCAGCGCCGCCCAGATCACACCACCGGCTGCGATGAATTTCGCTTCGAACATCGAGAGGACGCACGCAACTGTGAGGGTGAACATGCGGTGCTGTTTAGCCATGGGACCGATATAGCTCTGTTTCAGCCCCGAAGCTCCTCCCAGCATTCGAACGTATGCGGTGAAAATAGCCAGAGCCGCGGCGATGTATCCGAGTTCGACGCCGAATGGATGTTGCCTGGCGGCATAGCCCGCGCCGATAAAGATCAGGGCATCGGCGATCCGATCAGGAAGATCATTGAAGATTTCCCCCGACTTGGTCTTGCGTCCGCCTTCAATGGCAACCATTCCATCCAGCAAGTTGCACAGAAGCCGACCCTGAATTCCTGCGATGGCCAGCAAGAACACCAGTGGACGGGCTGCGCCTGCAGACCAGGCAGAACAATAGAGAGCTCCCGCAGCAATGAGCGCTGCGAAAATACTGCCGATGGATATGGCGTTGGGCGAAATCCGCGCTCTAAGGAGCAACCGGGCAAGCGTGCCGGCCCATGCGGCCTGCCGGCTCTTCAGGGGCCTCCTTGCAGTTTCCATTTCCATAACAGACGGAACGAGAATACTCTTCTTATAACACTCAGCTGCACCGGACAAGCTATTTCGTACTTCAGCGCATCAGCAGTAGGGAGCGGAGCATGGGCCAGACCAGCTCGTGGATATGGAAATCATTGGCGGTGAGCGCGGTAATCGCGCTGGCCACATGCGCTGGTTTCTACGTTTTCTTTCAGGCGCATGGGGAGCTAAACATCGAGCCGCAATATGCCTGGCGAATCTCCGGCCTTGTGTTTCTGCTGAGCGCTGTGGTGGCTATGATCTACTTCCGTATGCGCGGCGGGAAATAAACGTCGGCGGATGCGGACGGAAAAGCCGTAACGCGCTTTACATTGTTCCAGGGTAATCCGCTAACGGCCACCGTGAGCGCCCTTCCCGGGCCTTTACGGGCCATTAGCGCTGCTGTTCATGCTTGCTTGGGGATTGCGGGCTCTCGGGCTGGAGCGGTTTCCAAAGGCGAGCCCGGAATCTCAAAAAGAGACGAATTTGGGCGGAAATCTTTATTAGAATTTGCAATTCTCGGGATAGCGGAAGGCGAATAAAATAGCAACTGACAAAAAATGGAAGCTGACCTAAGCCGTTGATTACCAAAGTAGGTACTCTGCTATACCCTGCCGTTTGAAGCAAATCATGAAATTCAGGTAAAACTCTGGGTTCAAATGCGGCAGCTCTGGTTTAGAATTTGCCATCTAATGCCGATGTTGTGGAAAAGCTGACATTGGCAGGAACTGAACCCGATGGGCGCTAAGAAAACTTTAATCACTTCGTCGATCTTTCTGATGACCCTGGTGGCCACGATGCCGAGCTTTGCGGCAAGCCGCTATACCCGGCACCACCGCGGCCATGTGCGCCGTGTGGCGTGGAACCCAGTACTGCGCGGCTCCACGGATTCCATGGTGCGCCAGAACGAGGAAATCGACCGGCTGCAATTGCCGCGCATCGCGGACAACGAGCAGCTGCTGGAACTGGAGCGCACCCAGGAACTGATTCCCATCGAAGAGAACCGCGCCCTGCGCGTCAGCCCAAATATTCAGTCCGACAAGCGCTATTGCCGTCCGTGGTGCAACCAGTTTCTCCAGGACATGAGCGAAGCGTATTTCAATCAATTCCATACACCGCTCCAGGTCAACTCAGCGGTGCGCACCATGGAACAGCAGCACAAACTGCGGCGCAGCAACCACAATGCGGCGCCCGAGGTGGGTGAACACGCTTCATCGCACCTGGCCGGCATTACGGTTGACCTGGCCAAGCGCGGGCTTACTCGTTCCCAGCATGTCTGGATCGAGGCATATCTGAAGAACCTGCGCGACCAGGGACTGGTGGAAGCCGCGGAAGAGCGCCGTCAGGCGTGCTTCCACGTGATGGTGTCCGACCGTTACACAGAATGGCGTGAGGCGAACCAACTGGCTGATAAAATTGCCAGAGAATGAAGCCACCAAGTTTGCTTGCATGCGTTCTGCTGCTTTCAACCTTAGCTTTAACCCAACATCATCCGCACAAGAAAAACTCCAAAGGCGCAACTCCGCGCGCGCCTAAAGCCGACACGGCCCTGGCGATACACCAGTCGGCCATCATTATCGACACGCATGCCGATACGCCGCAGCGCTTTCTCGATGAAGGCTTTGATCTGGGCCAGAACACCCCGGTTTCTGAAGGCCATATCGACCTGGACAAGATCCGGCAGGGCAATCTGGGGGCTGAGTTTTTCTCCATCTGGGTAGAACCGGAATTCAAAGGCCACTATTCGCGGCGCGCCATGGACCTGATTGACAGCGTGTACCAGCAGGCGGCGCGGCATCCGGACAGGATATCCATGGCGTTCAGCGCTGACGATATCGTGCGCGCTCATGAGCAGCATAGATTTGCCGCCCTGATGGGCATTGAGGGCGGCCACGCCATTGAGAATGACATCCGGCTGCTGCGCGATTTTTACTGGCTGGGCGTGCGCTACATGACGCTGACGTGGTCCAACACCAACGAATGGGCGGATTCCTCCGGCGACGTGCAAGACCCGAACATCAGGCACTACAACGGCATGACCGATTTCGGCAAAGACGTGGTGCGCGAGATGAACCGCCTGGGCATGATGGTGGATATATCCCACGTTTCCGACGCCACGTTTTATCAGGCGCTGCTGGTCAGCCAGGCGCCGGTGATCGCCTCGCATTCTTCGTCGCGGGAGCTTACCAACCAGCCGCGGAACATGACCGACGACATGCTGCGCGCCATGACCAACAATGGCGGCGTGGTGATGGTGAACTTTTATTCCGCGTTTATCGATGAGAACTATCGCAAGGCGTCGTCGGACCCGGAGAAGGTACGGCAGCGCGACGCAGAGGTTGAGGCGTTCAAGAAAGCGCACGCGCATCCTGATGGCAGTCCGGTAACCTACGAAGAGACGGCTGCAATCGAAAAGAAATGGGCGGCGCAGTTTCCACGCCCACCCCTGAAATCACTGATCGACCACATTGACCATGTGGCCCGGGTCGCGGGCATCGACCATGTAGGCCTGGGATCAGACTTTGATGGCGTCACCTCACTTCCCCAGGGGATTGACTCGGCAGCGGACCTCCCGAAGATCACTGAGGCCCTGCTGCAACGCGGCTACACCCGCGATGACATTCTGAAGATCCTGGGCGGCAACTTGCTGCGCGTCATGCGTGAAGTGGAAGCAACGTCGCGGAGGCTTCAGGCCGATCACGGGGCGTCGGACGCATTGACGTTAGAGGAGCTGGAGTTGATGCTGGCCAACCGGGTGAGCGCGTCTCAGCTGGTGGAGCGCATCAGGCAGCACGGAGTGAATTTCGACCTGACTGCCGAGCGCAGGGCGCGCCTCAAGTCCGAGAAGGTCGATGATGCCGTGCTGGACGCCATCACGAAGGGGAAGAGGAAGTAGGAAATCCGTGCTCTGTAAGTAGCCGGAATGCCGCCTGCATCTGCGGCATTCCAGCCGAGTTCAGTTATTGCCGGGCCGTTCCCGCCTTGCGAATGTAGATGTTCCCATTGAAATTCTTGAACTGAATTTCCTGGCCGCCGCCATTGATAGTGCCGAGCACGTTTTTCTCGATTTTCACCCGATATTTTCCGCCTTTGCCGCGGCTGTCCTCCACCGACTGCTGCGGAGCATTGGGCTGAACCTTGATGTCGAAGTCGCTGTAAACCTCGCCGTTATCAGTTCGCAGGGTGACATTAGCCTTCAAATCAGCCGGAAAGGTTACGTCGATATCGCCGTTCAACGAGCTGAAGGCCATTGGCTTGCCGGGATCGATGCGGTTGAAGGTGGCCACAACGTGTCCGTTGAGGGCGTGAGCCACCGCACTGCCGCCAATGTTTTTCAGATCAACTTCGCCATTGACGTTATTTATATCGAACTCTCCATCCACGCCGGTCACCATGATGTTGCCATCGTTCACCGAGTGCAGTGAGAGCGAGGTATGGACGGGCACAGTGATGGTGAGATCGATGGTGCGCTGGTAAGAGTCGGTACTGACGCGTATCTGGTTGTTTTCCGCCTCGATATTCAGGCCAGTCGAGGTCATGGGAATATGCTTCATTCCCGCCGCTCTTCCGTCATGGCCTGAATCATCGCGGCCTGAATCTTCATGGCTGCGGGCCCTGGCTTCCACCACGACCTCTTTCACATCGGCGCCCTTTACGGTGATACTGCCGCTGACCAGATGGGCCCTCAGGCTGACAGGCCGTGAAGGATCGGTCAGTGGAACCGTAACCTTGTTATCCGATTGCGCGTTCAAGGGCCGCGCACCAGCCGCAAGCATAACTGCTGCGATTAAGAGAGCGAATTTATAAATCTTAAAGTAATAGTTCATAGTTTTATTCATGGCGTTCGAGAACGCGTATGTCTCCATTCAGATTTTGGGCCGTGATTTCCGGGCCTCCGCTACCAATCCTTCCGCCGGTAAAACGGTCCGAGCGAAAGATAAATTTGCCGCCGCGCTGCTCCGCGTGCGCCGGTTCAGCCGGCAGCGATGTCATATCAAAATCGCTGTAAACATTCCCATTCATGGTCTTGAAGCGGAAGTCAGCCGAGAGTCCATGGACGAAGCTCAACTCCACATTGCCGTTGATCGTGCCAAAGTCGGATTTGTCTCGCGGATTTTCCCGGAAACCAACCTTCACTCCTCCGTTGACGGTCTTGGCTATGCCGGAGCCGGCAACGTCTTGCATCTCAATTGCTCCGTTTACGTTGTGGACAGAGAAGTTCCCGGTCACGCCGCGCACATGCACAAATCCCGAATTCACCGTCTTCAGCGTGACTTCGATATTGCGCGGCACCTGGAGTTGGAAGTCCATCTTGACCCGGTAACCGCTGTCGCCGTGCCAGTTCACGCAGCCGCCGCTGTCGCCATTCTGGCAATTACAGCGAAATGGGCCATTGACGTAGAGCTTTAACAAATCCGGCTGATCTGTAATATCCAGCGTGACTTCTTTTTTCGCCGCGTCCATCCTATCCTTGGACTCCGCGGATATCGTCTTGTTCACCACCAGCTGGACTTGATCTCCCGTACCGCCCACCACATCAATGGAACCGAAGATGTTATCGACCTCAAGGATCTTATGGACGCCCGTGAGATTGAAGGATTTGCGGATGGTTTCCTTTTCCTGCATTCGCATGCTGGAATCCGAATCGTCGTCATCCCCCGCGGCTTGAACCGGGCGGACCACTTGCGGCAAGAACATCATTGCCACGGCACCCATCAGCATCAGCGACAGCATTTTTTGCTTGATCATGGCTAATCTCCCGTCATTTCCTTTCCCCATCTGGAACAATCCTCTTCATCCGTTCTCCAACCAACTCAATTCAGTTGCAGGATTCCCCAATCCACACGCTTGCGTACGGTGGGATCGATCTTGGCATCCTGTTGAAATCTCTTCAGTTGCGGGACCGCTCTGGTATCGTGCAGGTCCACCAGCAGATCGATCAGCGCAACCTGCACCAAAGGCGACTGCCGGGCTTGCAGAGCTTCCACCAGGTCCTGGCGAACCTCAGGACGGTCAGAGTAACGGCTCAGAGCGTCCAGCGACGCCAGGCGGACGTCAACGCTGTTGTCAAAGCGCAAGGTGTGTTGCAACGCGTTCAAGACCTTGGGATCGGGCTGCTGCAGGCGGGTGCTCCAACTCACGCCTTCCAGCCGCTGCGTTGCAGATTGCTGTTGCAACAGAGACAGAGCGACCATTTGGCGCGTGGCTGCCAGTTCGTCGCGCATGGCCTGGACCTGGCCTGCGTCTTGAGGAGGTTGATGATAGGAGTTCTTTCCAATCAAATACCCGCACACCAGGAACAGGCAGGCCCAGGCCACGCCTGCAAAAGGCATCTGTTTCCAGTTCCCCAATCCCCAGAGAGGAGCTGGCGTCGTTTTGGCCGCGGTCGTTATGCTTGTGTTCTCCAGCCGGCCTTCCTGGTAACTCTCAAGCATTGCTTTAAATCTTGTCCGCAACGCCGGGCTGGGCTGCTCCTCCGGCAACAAGGCCAGATTCTTCCACAACGCGGCTTCTTCACCGCAAGCCGGGCAGGCTGCCAGGTGTTTTTCCACAACCGTCGCCAACTCAGGACTGAGCCTGCCCTGAAGGTAGTCGGGTAAAAGTTCGCCAATTGCTTCGCAGTTCATTGCACACTCCCGGAGCTGGGTCTGGCTCCTGCTGGTCCCCGTCGACCCGGCGGATTTTTAGCCTGCAGTTGATGAAAAATCTCGCGCAATTCTTGCAGTCCCCGATGCACCCGGGTCTTGACCGTGTTGACTTCGCAGCCAAGAAGCTCCGCAATCTCTTCATACTTCAAATCCTGAAACCGGCTGAGCACCAGGACTTCCCTTTTCTCTTCCGATATGCGCATCAGCGCGCTGTGCAATAACACCGCTTCCTGGCTCTGTTGCGCCGTATCCACAGGTTCAACTGCCGGCGACATCTCCGGCTCCCAGCTGGTTTCTGAGCGATGCTTGCGGAAGTGGTCAACGCGTGCGTTGCGCGCGATCTGGTACATCCAGGCCCGGAACGGGGTGTCAACCCGGTAGCTGTGGCGGTATTTCAGGATGCGAAAGAAGACTTCCTGCACCAGATCTTCACTGATGGTCCGCTGGCCGGTCAGCTTCAAGTAAAAGTTGAATAAAGGCACGTGATATCGCTCAAACAAAATGCCCAGCATTTCACCCATGCCACTGCGCACCTGCGCCATGAGATCTTCGTCAGATAACGAGTTTTGCAACGGTTCGGGCAGGTTGTTTGATCCTTTCAAAGATGATTACCGCCAGCTGGCAAAAAGGTTCCCGGCTTTCATCACGGCCGAAGTCCTGCGGCCCACAGGCTTTACTTCTAGGGAGTCTCCATTTCTAATATTCCGTTACGCCTTCTGGAGGAGAAACGAATGGTGACTCGCGTTGCGTTGATTCTACTGTCTTTCAGCCTGGCTGCGGCCGGCCAGGCAGCGCCCAAGAAAGCCGCGCCAAGCGGTACGCATACGCCGGCAAAGCCGGTATCCGCGTCCGCCGCCAAAAACCCGCAGGCTATCATTCACACCACCGTCGGAGACCTGAAATGCGAACTCTTCCCCGCACAGGCGCCCAAGGCCGTGGCCAATTTCATCGGCCTGGCTACCGGCAAGAAACAGTGGAAAGATCCGGCCACTGGAACAGCCAAACACACACCACTCTATGACGGGGTGATTATCCACCGCACTATCCCAGAGTTCATGATCCAGTCTGGCGATCCCAGTGGTACCGGGTCCGGGGACGTGGGCTTTGAATTTGCGGACGAACTTCATGCCGATCTGCTGTTTGACAAGCCCGGCCGGCTGGCCATGGCGAACCGCGGGCCCGGAACCAATAGCTCTCAGTTCTTCATCACTGAAAATGAGCAGCCGTTCCTGAATCCCTGCCTGGTGGAAACCGGATGTCCGGAACTCCGACGGCCGGTAGGCACTGGCTACACAATCTTCGGCCAGTGCGATAACGATTCCGTTGAATTGGTCAAACGGATTGCCCGCATGCCCTGCCAGGGCGGGGCCACATGCACTGGGAGCAATAGCAGGCCAATGAACCCAGTGAAGATCGTCCACGTGGAGATTGTTGGCGCGGGTAAATCCGCGACGGCCAAACCGGCTGTCAAAAAGGCAGCGCCGGTCAAGCCCGCTCCGCCCAAGTCCTAACACGATTTCGCCGAGCGAGGGTTTTGGGCGCAAACAAAATATCTTGAGCTCGATCAGAAAGGAACA
>DASTPO010000153.1:0-25196 GCA_035762225.1 Candidatus Angelobacter sp. | reverse complement strand
ACTGTTAGTGACTAAGCTACCCCCCTTGCAGTAGTGAGGGTTATCGAGATGCCAAAAGAAAAGCCGCGCGTAAATATCGGCGAAGTCATCAAAACCTACCGCAGCCAACGCGGATTGTCGCAGGGCGACATCGAGCGCCGCACCGGCCTGCTGCGCTGCTACCTTTCGCGCGTAGAAAACGGCCATACCATTCCTTCACTGGATACGCTCTCCAAAATCGCGGGCGCCATGGAATTGCCGCTCGGCCAATTCTTCACTGACCATCTATCCAACGGCAACGCCAAGAACCTGCCGCCCCTGACTGAAGACGAAGTCCGCTTCCTCACCCAGATCCGTCGCTATTCCTTGAACCTGAATGACAGCGACCGCAAGCTGGTGCTGGCGATGGTTAAGAAAATGGCTGCGGGCGCGGGGAAATAGAAAAACCACCATTCAGCAATTGAGAATCGGCGAGTGGCTCTTACTAGAGCCCATACGCCGGGGCTTTTTCCTGTATGGAGAAGACCAGCCTCTCTACTTCGCGGCTGTCTCGTAAGTTGAAAAGATGTGGATGCAGAGATCACCCTTCCTCCCAACGGGCTGGGGGAGTGGGTTTGCCACTGCGATTTCACGGTTTTCTGGAAGCCGGTTACGCGGCCTTGCTTGCCTCGCTTAGCGCCAGCACCGCCAGTTCCAGACGATCGCGCGCGCCGGTCTTGGTGAAAATGCTTTGCAGGTGGCGCTTCACGGTGTTTTCACTGATGGTGAGCGCCGAGCCGATGTCCTTATTCTTCATGCCGCGCGCGACATGATAAGCAATCTGACGTTCGCGGGTGGAAAGGCGTCCCATGGTATTGGCGGAGTTCTTGGATTCCGCCGTCATGGTGGTAAGGACCTGCTGCGCCAGTTCGTCAGAAAAGGCGAGCTCGCCGTTGGCTACGGTGCGAATGGCGGAAAAGAGCTTTTCCGGGCCGTCGCTCTTTAATACCAAGCCTCGCGCGCCCAGCTTGACTACCTGAGCATAGTCCAGTTCGCTGTCTGAGCCGGTGAGCACCACGGCGGCAACACGACTGCCGGCGCGATCCAGCGTACGCAGGACCTCAAACCCATCGCCTTCGGGCATGAAAAGGTCCAATAGCAGTACGTCCGGGGCCTGCTCTTTGACGACCGCAAGCGCTTCCTGTCCATTGGAGGCGCGCCCCTCGACGCTAAAGTCATCCTGTGTGGACAACAAAGCCGCCAGGGACTCGCGGAGAACGGTGTGATCGTCGGCGATGACGATCCGGGTGCGATTTTTTAAGATAGCTTTATGACCCATACTTAATCCTTAGATGCAATTCCCTAGCGGATGAAACGCCCGAGATTTTGGTTGTCCGATAAATAGTGAGGCCCTTCCGGCGGCGAGTTGAGAGCCCTGTGGAAATTTCCCGTGCTGCTGGAAGTCGCCCGCGCTGCCGGGTGAGCTGCTGCCGGATGAGAGCATTCTGAAGCGATATTCCTGGATTGCCGCTAAATTCGGCCAAAGAGGCCGACTTTCCCGAAATAGCCCCGTTTGAAGTCCCTGTACCTTAAGGACGTTTGGGGGGCCGGAAGGCTGTGGTATATTGCGCTTGAATCCGCAAGTAAACGTCCAACCCCTGGAAATGGAGCTGCTGTTTTGGCGATTGATGAAGAACTCACGCTATTGGAAGACCAGCTCCGGCGCCTGAAAATCGAATACGACATGTACTTTGGCGGGGGCAGCAAGAAGCCGCCGGCGGATATCGAGTGGAAAGTCAAAAGCCTGCTCAAACGATACTCAGACGGGCATCGGATGAACTACGCGCAGCGGTTCCGCTATAACGGCATCCAGCAGCGCTACGCGCTCTTCAACGCCCTATGGCAGCAAAAACTGATCATCAAAGAAGAAGGATACCGTCGCCCGCAAGACGCCGTGCTGGGTATCCAGGGATTGCGCACCGACGAGGAACACGAAGCGCAGAAAATGCTGAAGCACGCAACTGCCGGCGAAGAGCGTCCGTTCAGCCTTTCACTCTCTGACGATTCCGACCATCAGCAGGTGGAATCGCTCTTTCAGGCCCTGACGGAGGCCCGCAAGAAGACCGGGGAAAAGGGCGGCGCCAATCTGGACTCATTCCAGAAATTCGTGAAACAGAAAACCGCTCAGCTGCGCAAGGAATACGGCTGCAAGGCGGTGGAATACACCGTAGAGCTGCAAAATGGACAGGCCAAGCTGAAGGCAAAGCCTAAAAGTTAGCCCTAAAGCGAATGTCGCTTCCTTCTCAGCCAGCAGCCCGGATCCTCCAAAAACTGGAACAGGCGCGCGCGCAAATAGGCTCCGTCCGCGAGCCGGAGTTCCTTCGTCTGCTCGCTGCCGGCGGACGGCTTAAATTCGGCAAAGATGCCGAATCTCTGATCCGGTTCCATGACCTGCTGTTGTTCCTGCGGGCTTTTCCTCCGGGCCGGCGTGTAGTGCAAGCCGCCGACGCACTGCTGGCGCAGTTTGAAGCCAGAGTCAAAGCCTCGCTGGCCGCCGGCGCTGCCCCCGACGACTTCGCACCGGAAGAGGTGGTGGGTATCGCCGGCACCGTGGTTGAAGCTACCTATAGCTATCCCATGGTCTGCTGGCTGGTGGAGCGTCACCCTAAAGCCATCTCCATTCAATGGGACGACTATGAACGAGAGACCCAGCGTGCGCTGATCTGGCCGCACTTTTTTCCGCTGATGGAGGAAGACTCGCTCACCGAAGCAAACGTGCCCTATCTTGACTGGCTCAATGCGGCACGCGGGCGCAAGGATGAGCTTCCCTGGCTGATCGAGCGTTTTCAGCGGCTGCCCATCAACGAAAAAGAAAAAGCCGTGCTCTACGATTCGATGGAAATCATGGTGCGCTGGTCGATGAACGGTTCGCGCGCCTCGCGCACGCTATCGCGCAAGCAGGGCAGACAATACTATTTTCATCGCACGCCGCTTATTCAGCGACGCCAGGTTTCGCTGGCGGAGGAATTAGCCAGGCCCCGGCTGCCGGTAAAGACTTTGCCTCCACGCGACGCCGAGAAGACGCTTGATCTGGTGAAAGAAGCCACGGGCGTCCGCTATCGCGAACTTTACGGCACCGCCAACGCCGATCCGGCGTGGGTGGTGCAAGCCAATGTGGGGCGCGGGGTGGAAATTTATTTCTGGGGACTGCTGTCGGAGAAGCGCCTGCCGCTGCGTGCCTACCTCGCCGGCTTTACCGTGAAGAATGGCGTGCCTATCAACTATGTGGAGTGCATCTCTCTGTTTGACTGGACGGAGATCGGCTTTAATACTTTTCCGGCCTATCGCGACGGCGAGACCGCATGGATCTACGCCCAGACATTGCGCCTGCTGCGGCAGCTGCATGGCGTGAACGCGATCTCAGTGTATCCCTACCAGATCGGAGACGGCAACGATGAAGCCATTGATTCCGGCGCGTTCTGGTTTTACCGCAAGCTGGGTTTCCGTTCCATGGATCCTGCGCTTGAGAAGCTGGCGCAGAACGAAGGAGAGAAGATCAGGGCAAACCCAAAATATCGCACTTCGGCGCGCACTCTGCGGCGGCTGAGCAAGGCCCATGTGGTCTATGAAACGCCGGAGGCGGAGCGCGGCTCCAAAACGACCGGGGCATGGGACCGATTCAGCATGAGGAACATCGGGCTGGCACTGCAGCGGCGTATGGCTCGCGATTTTGCCGGCGATGCCGAAGCCATGCGCGAAGCCTGTGTCCGGCAGCTTGCTCGTCAGCTTGGCGTGAACGCAGGCACGCTGGGCGAGGCTCATCACACCGCGTTCGCGGATTTTGCCATGGTGCTGGCCATGGCTTCGGAGCCGGCACGCTGGACGGCGGAGGAAAAAGCGGCTCTGGCGCAAATCATCGCGGCCAAAACCGGGCGCACGGAGCTCCGGTATCAGCAACTTCTCATAAAACATAAGCGGCTGCGGACGGCAATTCTGCGGCTGGGATCCAAGGCCGGCGCGGCCACTGCCGCCAACTCATAGACCCTGCAGGTGCCAGCTAAAGTCACAGCCGGTTAGGCAGGTTGCGCCTTGTTTGACTCGGGGGCTTTAGAAAAAACCCTGCAAGAACTCTGGAATGCATCGTTCTCCTGCCAGCAGCAGGAGTGCGAAGCTATGAAAGCGCGTCTGTCAGCGGCCGCCCTCGCGGCGATTTGTGTTACCTATCTTCTCATCATTCTCAACCCCCAGAATGTTTCTGCCGGCGAACCCAGCGACAACAATCAACTGCAAATTGTAGGCAAAGACGGCAAGGTCACCGGCTTTGTTCCGCTCAAGCACACGGCGGTCAAGAGCGAAATCAGCGGCTTTGTGGCGCGCATTGAGGTCACACAGGAATTTGAGAATGTCCTGCCCCGCGCCGTGGAAGCCGTGTACGTTTTTCCGCTCCCGCATGATAGCGCCGTGGATGGCATGACCATGACGGTGGGCGAGCGCGAGATTCGCGCGGTGATCAAGGAGCGCGAGGAAGCGCGCAAGATCTATGAAGCAGCACGCGACGCCGGCCATACCGCGGCGCTGCTTGACCAGGAACGGCCGAACATCTTTACCCAGTCGGTCACCAACATTCCTCCGGGCGGCAAGGTGGAGATCACGCTCTCGGTTATCGAACTGCTGAAGTACGAGGCGGGCGTGTATGAGTTCGCCTTCCCGCTGGTGGTGGGGCCGCGCTACATCCCGGGTAATCCCGCGGCTGCGCCGCAACAGGGCACCATGCCGGATACGGACCAGGTGCCGGATGCGTCGCACATCAGCCCGCCGGTTGCCGGCGTGCACACCGGTGATGCCCATGCCGGACATGATGTATCGATGGAGGTGAATCTGGCGGCCGGCGTTGCGGTGGGCGACGTTGAGTCGCCATCACACAAGATTTTCGCAGACCGCACCGGCCCGGATTCGTATCACGTGAAGCTGGCGGACGACGCTGTCGTGCCCGACAAAGACTTCATCCTGAGATATAAAGTCGCGGGCGTGGGAATCGGGGACGCCGTGCTGGCCCACGCGGACAAGTCGGGCGGCTACTTCACGCTGATTCTTCAACCGCCGGACAAGATTCCTGAAGAAGCGCTGGTGCCCCGGCAGCTGATCTTTGTGCTGGATACCTCGGGCTCCATGTGGGGGTTTCCGCTGGAGATGGCCAAGAAGACCATCCAGCGGGCACTGGACAATCTGCGCAAAGATGAAACCTTTAACCTGATCACCTTCTCCGGTGACACGCGCATTCTCTTTCCTGAGCCTGTGCCGGCGACTGCGGAGAATGTCGCCAAGGCGAAACAGGTCCTGGCCGGCGCTTACGGCAGCGGTGGCACGGAGATGATGAAGGCCATCCGCACGGCGCTGGGTGATGATGCAGGCGCGGGCAAGCCGCTGGAAGCTGATCCGCTGCGCGTGGTCTGCTTCATGACCGATGGTTATGTGGGCAATGACGCGGAGATTATCGCCGAAGTGAAAAAGCATACCGATGCCCGCGTCTTTTCCTTTGGCATCGGCACGGCGGTGAACCGGTTCCTGTTGACCAAGATGGCGGAGGAGGGCCACGGTGACGTGGAATTTGTGACTGCTCCGGGCGAAGCCCAGCCTGCGGCAGACCGTTTCTATGAACGGGTACACTCGCCGGTGCTCACCAACATCACCATTGACTGGAACGGACTGCCGGTGACCGATGTTTACCCAAAAGAGGTGCGCGATCTTTTCTCCGCCAAGCCAATCGTCATCACCGGACGGTATAGCGGAGCCCCGACGGGCAAGATCACCATCAAGGGATACCAGGGCACGGGAGATTTCAGCCGCAGTATCCCAATCGACTTCTCTTCCGCCGGAGCGGCCAATGCCGCGCTGGAAAAAATATGGGCGCGCCACAAGGTGGAAGACCTGATGTCGCAGGATTGGAGCGGCGTACAGTCCGGCAATTCAAAACATAAGGCGGAAATTATCCAGGTGGGATTGACGCACAGCCTGGCCACACAGTACACCTCGTTTGTTGCGGTAGAAGAAAAGACCGTGGTCTCTGACGGCAAGCCAACGCGAGTCGAAGTCCCGGTGGAACTGCCGGAAGGCGTTTCACCGTTGGCTGTTCCGGGACAAGAAGAAAAGTTCGGTGAGCAATACTGGCAGCGTGGATCTGCCATCTCCTACGCAGCTCCACCTAAGCCGGGGGTCAGCTACGGAGCTGGAGTGGGGGGTGGCGTGGAGGTTTACTCAGTTAGTCCTGCTGCGCCTGCTTATTCTGTTGCTGAGACAGTAGAGGTCACTAGCGCAGCCAGCGCCGATACCTATTCCGTACAACCGCCAGCCAAGGCTCGTGCCGGCAGGGCAGGAAAAGACACGCGATTCAAGCAGGCTGAGGCCAAGCTCAGCTCAGAGCTGCTGGCGATCTACCGCTGCGCCAACGCGCGCAAGATCGAATCCGCGGCCACAACCTGCAAGGCTCCGCCGGCTCAGGTCAAAGTTACGGTTGATCTGGCAGAGGCGAGCGCCGCCCTGGAGCAGAAGCTGAAAGCCGCGGGGTTTAAGCTCATCACCGGCTCGGGCACCGCACAGCTGATCGGGACCATTGCGCCGGCGCAGCTCAGGCAGCTGGCGCAGATTGCGGAGGTGAAAGCAGTAGCGCTTGCGCCCATGATTTGATCGATCGCTGATGCGGAGGCTTCGATGAGTTGAAAGGCGCCCCGAAGATCAGCGATTGAAAGACACCACAATTCGCGGAGAGAGCAGTAGACAAAGAGGGGATGCCGGAGAGCATCCCCTCTTGTTTTGCAAATTGTCAGAGATGACCCGAACCTCAGCGGACCTCGATGGCCTGCTTGAGCTTGAAGGTCAGTAAGCTTTCCGCAGGCAGAACAATCTCCTTGTTGCCGGTGAAGGCCGCGCCCGCCGTTCCCGCACCGCCGCCTGCCAGTGCGCCGATGGCCGCTCCCTTGCCGCCGCCGGCCAGCGCACCAATCAGCGCGCCCGCGCCGGCGCCGCCGCCAATAAAGGTGGCGGAGCGTTTGCCTTTGCCACTCACGGTCCGCGCCACCATCCCGGTGGAAACAGCAGTGTCTTTGCCCTGGATGGTCACCGAATCAAGCTTCACTTCCAGCAAAGACCCGCCTTTAAAGTGGCCCATGCCTTTGGCGGCAACCACGCTGCCGCGAGCGGAGGCGCCTTTCTCAATCACTGTTTTGCCATCGACAACAACCGGCTCTGCCACGGTGGCGGAGAATCCCTGTCCGCTGGTGCTTTCCTTGGAACTCAAGGTTTCGCCGAGGCGGATGGAAATGATCGTTCCCAGGGGAATGGTGATGGACTGTTTTTCAGCCGCGACTTTCCGGTCTGCGCCGCGAGCGGCCGAACCACCTTTATCAGAAGCGCCAGTGCCGGCGCCCGAGCCTCCATTCGCGGCGGCATTGGGATTATCGGTTGAGGTAGCCGGCTCCGCCGGTTTGCTGGAACATCCCAGGGCCAGGCAGAGTGCCAAAAGCCCAGGCAGCAGAAACACACGAGTAGATTTCACAGAAACCCCCTTATTCATACAAAAGTATTCCGGCGAGTATCGCGCCGGCCGTCAGGATAGTTTTTCCTCGCCCGCCACCGCCGCATTGGTCTG
Organism: Candidatus Angelobacter sp.; assembly: GCA_035762225.1. Classification (GTDB taxonomy): domain Bacteria; phylum Acidobacteriota; class Terriglobia; order Terriglobales; family Acidobacteriaceae; genus Angelobacter. Next base: position 17,593 of record DASTPO010000153.1, on the reverse strand, counting down.
GTCGGGGCCGGCATCAGGTTTGGCCGCGGCGTCGTCGCCTGCAGCCTTCATTTTTTCCAGAAATTTCTTTGAGTTGAGCAACGGGCGCTCCAGGCTCGAGTTGTAGGTGGTCCATTCCGCGCCGGGCTCGCGCTGGAAGTGGGCGCGCATGCTTTCCATCTTGGAGTCGAGGTCATCCAGATAGTGCAGCATGAGGGCCTCAGGAAACATAGGCAACTTGGGGCTGCCGAACTCGTATTTTCCGTGATGGCTGATGATCATGTGCTCAATGAGCGTCTTGTATTCGTTGGGGAAGCCGGGCACCTGGGCAATCTTCTGCTGCAGCATTTCCAACTCGATGATCATGTGGCCCAGCAGCTGTCCGCGCGTGGTGTAGGTAAACGAACGCGCATAGGTCAGCTCGTACAACTTGCCGATATCATGCAGAAAGACACCGGTCAGCAGCAGATCGCGGTTGATGGTATCAGGGTAGTTGCGGCAGGCCAGGTCGCTGAGGTGGAACAGCGAAACCACGTGATCGAGCAATCCGCCGATAAAGGCGTGATGCAGCGTCTTGGCCGCGGGAGCGCTCTTGTATGCCTGCTCAATCTGCGGGTCTGACATGAAGGCGCGGAGCAGGGCCTGAAGGTGCGCGTCCTGGAAGCTATCGACGAAATCAACCACGGTCTGCCAGAGCGCGCCAATGTCCTTGGTGGTACGGGGAAGATAATCCTCAAATTCGACCTCGGACTCCTCCATCGAACGCACTTTGTGGACCGTGAGCTGGAAGCGGCCGTTAAAGCGATTGAGCAGGCCGCGGACTTTGACGAAGTCGTCCTGCTCAAAACAATTGATATGGTCGGCGACGTTGTCCCACATCTTGGCATCGAGATGGCCGGTGCGATCCGCCAGCGTCATGGCCAGATAAAGCTCGCCGCTCTTCTTGGGCTTGGCCTGCTTTGATACCACCACAAAAGAGGTGGTGATGACCTGGTTCTCAAAGCGTGAGGCGTCGCAAATGTAAAACTCTTTCATCGTGTACTGCTCGTGCTTATCTTACTTCAATTCGGGAATAGCGCCATCGGTGAAACTCAGTAGGCGAGAGGCTCGACCTTCCAGCGGTCAAAAATCCTGGCGGTAAGGAAAATCTCGAAGAGGCCGGGATCGAGTTCGCCGTCTTTCACCGAGAGACCGAGGATATCGAGCGCGCGTTCAATGGAAACAGCTTTTTTATAGGGCCGGTCGGCGGCGGCCAGCGCGTCAAAAATATCCGAGATCGTCATCATGCGCGTCTGCACGGGAATTTCCGGCGCGGAAAGCTTGTAGGGATAGCCGGTGCCGTTCAGCTTTTCATGATGCCCGCGCGCAATCTCCGGAACGTTGCGCAGCTCATTGGTCCAGGGAATCTGCTGCAGGAAGCTGACGGTGTGCAGCACGTGCGCTTCAATCTGCAAACGTTCTTCTTCATCCAGCGAGCCTTTGCGGATAGAGAGCATTTGCACCTCGTCCGGCGTCAGTAGCGGCCGCTTGCTGCCATCGAGGTCATCGTAATGCAGGTTGGCAATCTGAAGCAGGCGATCAAAGTTGCCTTCAGGCAGCACCGTGGGCTCGTTGGCCCAGATAATGGCCTGCACATATTCATCGATTTCAGCCAGCCGAGCGGCGAGCGCGCTGTCCAGTTTTCCCTGGACGCCGTCGAATTCTTCCCGGCCATTTTTCAGAAGATAGTCGATCTTGGCGCGCAGCGTTTCATTTTCCAGGGTGCGCCGAACCAGGCCAAAACGCTGCCGGATCACCTCCATTTGCGCCGGATATAGCTTCTTGGCTTTGACCAGAACTTCTTCGCGCACGCCGACCTTGCCGAAATCATGAAGCAAGCTGGCGTAGCGGATTTCACGCATCTGGTCGCGGGAGAAGTTCACGTTTCTGTACAGGCCGCTATCGACTCTATCGACCGCCTCAGCGAGAGCAACCGTGAGATTGGCTACGCGGAAGGAATGACCTGAGGTTGCGGGATCGCGCGTTTCAATGGCCGTTACCGCGGCGCGCACAAAGCCTTCAAACAAGCGCTGGATGGAATCGTAAAGCTGGCTGTTTTCCAGCGCCACGGCGGCCTGGCCGGCAAGCGAGAGGACAATTTCCTGCTGGCGCGGCGTGTACGGGATCACCTGCTCTTCCACGGCTTCAGCGGAATTGAGTTTGGCCAGCGGGTCACGCTTGGCGTTGATGAGCTGGAGCACGGCGATGATCTTGTCCCGCTGATTGCGGATCGGCACAGCCAGAATCGACCTGGTGCGGTAGCCGGAATCTTCATCGAACTTGCGATTGATGGAATAAGGGACATCAGGCGGGAGATGGTAAGCGTCTTCCAGGTTCACGATCTCGCCGGTAAGCGCGACATACCCGGCGATGGAGCGGTCATTGATCTCCATGGTGGCTTCACGAAAGGGAAGAAAGACAGTGTCATTCTGCGCCAGCTTGAACCGCAGTTGCTCGCCTGAAGGCTCCTCCGCAACGGCCGCTCCCGGCTGTGCAGGCGCAAAAAGCAGCGACTGCCGCAGCGCCGACCCGGAGCTTTCCACCAGATAAACCGAACCCGCGTCACTGGCGGTGAACTCGCGGGATTTGGTCAGGATCAGCTCCAGCAGCCGCTGGGGATCGTGCTCCGCAGAAAGCGCCATGCCGATCTTGTTCAGCTCATGGATTTCCTGGCTGGCTCCGGCCAGCTTCTGATTGATTTCATGGCGGGTCTGCACCAGGTGAATGTGATCCAGAGCGTTATCCACGATCCGGTCGAGCAACGCCTCAGGAACATCGAGGGGAAAGTAAGCGTAAACCACGCCATCATTCCGGGGATCCTTGAAACGCGAGTTGGTGAGCGCGAGCACTCGCGTGTTGGGCACGCGAAGCTGGTTGTAATGCTCCTCCACCAGGTCTTCCTTGGAAACCAGGACAATGCGTTCGATATCGGAGTGCTCCGGCGCAAGCTTTTCAAAAGCGATGCGGCGGAAGCGCTGCACGCCGTTGAAATAGCGGGCGGCCACGGCGTCCCGCTCAAAATAAGCGACCACCGGCAGGGCGCGCATGCCCGTGGTCTCGCGTCGTTTTGGAAATACCGCGGAGCTCATGAATGGTCCGGGAACCGTTGCGGAAGAATTCCTCTGCTGCCTGTAATTGCAGCGATATTAACAAATGAAACCACTTTGCAACAGGTGACGATAGCAGTACGCATCCACCGATTTTCGCTAGGTACTTACCGTTCAGGATCAGACAAACCCCTTAGCGACTGCGCAGCGCTCCGGCTTCGCCGCCCCCGGGCTTTGGCGGTACAATGTGGCATGCCGAGAATGGTGAAATGCGCGAAATTGGGAAGAGAATTGCCCGGCCTGAGCGAGCCGCCCTTTGACACGCCGCTGGGCCAGAAGATCTATGAAACCGTGAGCGCGGAAGCGTGGAAGATGTGGGCGGAGCACTCTAAAATGCTGCTGAACGAATACCGACTCCAGCCCTGGAAGCCCGAGGCGCAGCAGTTTCTGGTGGAACAGATGGAACAGTACTTCTTCGGGCAGGGCTCACAGTTGCCCAAAGAGTTCGTGCCGCCGCCGAAATAGCCGCCTGCCCGCAGGGACACCCACCAAGGTTTCATGCGCCGGAGCCGGCGTAGCGCGATAATCAGACGCAGCTGGATTCTTCCCACCGGGCCCCCGTTCGGAAATGAAATTGAGGACATCATGAAAATAGCCATGCCTGCCAGGCTGGGCCTTTGGGTTCTGCTTTCTTGGATCGCGTTATCCCCTTTGGCGGGGGCGCAAGCCGTGGACAATCCGCAAGCCATTGTTCGCCAGGCCCGGCAGTCTTACTACGACCTGCGCCGGGAAGGGCTGAGTTCGTTCCAGTGCGCAGTTACGCCCGACTGGGAGCTGCTGTTGCAGCAGCAGCGCAAGCAGGATCCGGCTTCGGCGGACGCGGCCATCAAAGTCCTGAGCCAGCTTCGTTTCAGTGCGTCATTGGCGGCCGACGGCAGCGTGAAACTTACACACAACCAGTTAACAGGACAAAGCCAACAAATGATGGACGCCTTAAGCCAGATCTACGGCGGCATGGAGCAGATGACTACGGGCTTTTTCGATACTTGGAAGCTGTTTGTGCTGAGCCCGCCATTCCCCGAAGTGGAAAGCCAATATCAACTGCAATCGTTGGGGGAAAAGTATCAGCTTTCTTACAAGGACGGCACGGCGGATGTGGTGACGACCATGGACAAGAGCCTGGCTATCAGCAACCTGAGTGTGACCACCTCTGATTTCGATAGCGTGGTCCGGCCCAGTTTTACCAGCACACCGAAGGGGCTGTTGTTCAACGCCTATTCGGCAACCTACAACTCAAAAAAACCGCAAGAAGCGACCGAACTGAAAGTGGCGATTGGCTACCAGGAGATTCAAGGGCTGGAGATAATCCAGGAGCTGAACCTGTCGGGGTCGTACGGCGGCTCAGCCTTTGCGGTGCGGCTCACTTTTTCTGATTGCCAGGTGACGAAAAAATAATCCTGCGGCGGGTCTGGCGGCGGGGCGTTCCGGCGAGAGCCATTTCCAATGCTATAATCATTGGGTCTTCCGCTGTTCAACCCCAATTTTGCGACTGCGGATTGCCTCAAAAAAGTCGGGACGTGGCTCAGCCTGGTAGAGCACTCGCTTGGGGTGCGAGGGGTCGGCAGTTCAAATCTGCCCGTCCCGACCAATTCATTTTTCTGCACTAAACAGTGCCGATGCCGGCAGAAATGGGTTGCTGCCGATCCACGAAGTACCCCAAAGTGGAAGCACCGAAGCGCAGCGTAGGCGCGCAATAGAAGCGTGCGAGGGCGAGTGCAGAGCACGAGCAATTCGGCAGTTCAAATCTGCCCGTCCCACCAATTCTTTCCCTCAACACATGAGTTTAATCGCGAGTGATCTCTTGCTGCCGACCGCGAGTGCCCCAAGTATTAACGCGCCCAAGCGAAGCGGAGGCGCACAAATAAAGACGTGCGAAGGGGCGAGTGCAGAGCACGAGCCATTCGGCAGTTCAAATCTGCCCGTCCCGACCGATTCTTTCACTTCCTTCTTAAGTAGCAGACAACGCCGGTTCGAAAATCGATTGCCAGGGCCGATTCCTTCAGATCGTTCAATATGATGTCACGGCCTGTAAGCATGCCCATGGGGCACGTTTGAATTCAGTTGTCAGGCCGTTGGTGTATCGAATCATTACCTCGATATGCTAGAAAAACAACATGCAGAACGTGAAGGTCACCCGCAAGGGAGAGAAGGGGCCGGTCGCTGCCCGCGTTTTCATTTTGTTTGCTCGAAAGTCGTCGACCGCAGTGATATTTCGGCGAGGGCCATCGAAATGGGTTCAACTCTTTAGATGGGACACCAAGACGGACACGTTTGAGCCGGGTCAGTGGTTCCACGGCAGAATCTATGAACGACGTTCTGACCTAAGTCCCAATGGATCGTTGATCATCTACTTTGCCCAGAAGATTGAAGGTCGAACGCTCAAAGACTCAGACTATACGTATGCTTGGACTGCAGTCAGCAGGCCGCCTTATTTCACCGCTCTTGCTCTCTGGCCAAAGGGAGATTGCTGGCATGGTGGCGGCTTGTTTGAGGATGATAGAACCGTAATCCTCAATCACAAACCAGAAGTGGCGAGACCCCATCCTGACCACATCGCACGGGGAATCCGCGTGAGGCTCAAAACGGAAGTTTGCGGCGAAGATGATCCCTTATTCTCCGAGCGATTGGAACGGGATGGGTGGAACCTGAAACAGAAGTGGGTGGTTGAGAATCAAGGATACCCGAAGATGTTCTTGACCCGAAACCCGGAGATTCGTGAAAAAACGAGCCCGGATGGATCACATCTGATTCGGCTCACGCGATCCATCGAGACCCTTGACTATGCTGAAGAGTTCGCGGTTTCAAAGAGCGGCCAGTCGAAAATGACAGAGCTAGATCGGGCGAGCTGGGCGGATTGGGATCAGCGGGGAAGGTTGGTATTCGCCAGAGATGGCAAAGTATTCGCAGGCCACTTGAGTGAAGACGGTCCGGTATTGGAACGTGAATTGATAGACCTTAATCCGTCGAAGCCCATAGCTCTGCCCGCCCCGGACTGGGCATCACAGTGGTAGGGTGCAGGGATAGTTGGCGTAATATCGCCATTACACCAATAATCAAGCGCTCAAAAGATGGCTTCCTAGCACCTGCCCTGCCATGAAAGTGCGAAAGTCGTCTGCCCGTCCCGACCAATCAAAATCGCTCCATGATTTCAAAGGCTTGCAAGCATATCCATCCCATACTTCGGATTTCCAAATAAGTGGCGAATCGCCCGGCTCTTTGAAGATTGGAACCACAAAAATAGAAGTCAGTCGTAACGGAGCGCCTGAGTCGGCTCGACTGAGATGGCGCGTCGTGCCGGCCAATAGCAGGCCACGAGCGCCACCAGGATCAACAGCGGCGCCGCCATGGCAATGACTATGGGGTCGCGCCCGCTCGAGTATGCCCACTGCGCCACGATCCTCCCGACTGCGAGCTGCAACCCGATTCCTGCCACGGTGCCCGCCAGTACCACGCCTGCAATGGAGAAGAACACGTCACGCAGCACATGGCCGCGTTGCGCGCCCAGTGCCATGCGGATGGCGAATTCCCGGGTGCGCTGCGCGACTGAGTAAGACACCACGCTGTACAACCCGATCCCGGCCAGCAGCAGAGTGATGCAGGCAAAGGCGCCGAATAGTATCGCTACCATATGCTCGCGCTGCCAGTCATCCTGCCGCGTGATGTAGTCTTCAAGACTCATGGCGTTGCGGGCCACCTGCTGCCCGGCTGCGACCTCCTGCACCTGCATCCGCATGGTGCGTAGCATTCCCATGGGATTGCCTCGCGTCCGCACCAGAAATCCGGGAAACGTCGGCATGCTCAGCGTGTATGGCAGATAAACCGCCGGCAACACGGGGTCGCGCAAGCCGTTGTTCAGTGCGTCAGCCGCAACGCCCACAATCTCGATCCACTGATCGGAGTCTGGCGGCGCAACCACGTCAGGAGGCGCAGCCACCAGCCTTGGCAGCCGGATCTTCTGTCCGAGCGGGTTGGTATGCGGGAAATACCTGCGGGCCATGGTTTGGTTGATGATCCCCAGGCGCTCACCGCGGGCAACCTCCGTGCGATCGAAGATCCGTCCGCGTAAAAGTTGAATTCTCAGCGTGCTGAAATATTCCGGGCTGACGAATGCCGACCGCACCTGCTGGTCCCCCAGGGTGTTCTGCCCCATGATCTCAAACCAGGTTTCAAATCCATTCACCGGCGGCAAGGCTGCCATGCCTATGGCGACCGAGGTCACATCGGGCGTGCTCGCCAGCTTTTGCTGAATCCGGTCGAAAAACGCGGCGCGCGACTCCCACGTGGTGTAGTCGTTGGGATGCAGCGGCGTTGCCAGGATCATGGTGTCGTGCGGATCGTAGCCAAGATCGGTGTGGAGCAGTGACATGAATGCGTGAACGCTGGTACCTGCCGAAGCCACCAGGACCAGGCTAAGCGCCACCTGCCCCGCGATGAGCGCGTTGCGGGTCTGCTTGCCCCAGCCGCCCGCCATTCTTGTGCTGTCCGTTTGCATGGCGTTGCGCGGGTCGCGCCGCCGTGACAATTGCACGCCCGGCAGCAGCCCGAACAGGACCACGGTGATGAGCGTCGCGGCGATGCTGAAGGCCAGCACCGGCACGTTCAAGTGGATCATCGCGCGCCGATTTTCGAGGTAATACGGAAGCTGGTTCACCACCAGACGCTGCAGCCCAACAGCCAGCGCGATGCCAAGGCCTTCGCCCACCAGAGCAACCAGCAGTGCTTCGGTGAGCAGCTGGCGGACAACGCGGGCGCGTGCCGCCCCCATCGCTGCCCGTACTGCCAGTTCATATTGGCGGCGCGTGCCGCGCGCCAGCAGCAGGATGCTCACATTCAGGCATGCCACCAGCAGCAGCAGGAATACCGCTCCAAACAGCAGATACAAGGACGGCCCCAGGCCGGTCTTGATGCCGTTGGAGAGCGGCAGGATATTCGCTTTGAATCCCTGCGGGAAATTCAGTGGGGTGGATCTGGCAAAGGCTTCCAGCAGCGGTTGCAGCGCGCCGCTGGCAACTTCCGGACTAACTCCCGGCCTCAGGCGGATAGAGGTATCCAAGCGCGCGCCAGGATCACCGGTGACCTTGAGCGGAAGATAAACGTCACCGCCGGCCCAGTTAATCTGCTGCGACAAAACGCCCACGATCTGATATTTCACATGCGTCAGCTCGATGGTCTGGCCCACAATGTTTTTGTCGCCGCCAAAATGGCGCTGCCAGAACAGGTAGCTCAGCATCGCCACGGGCTGCGGTTCCTGTCCTTCAGGCGCGTCAGAGCTTACGAATCCGCGGCCCATGACTGGCGGCACACCGAAATAATCCAGCGCATTCGTAGTCCAGCGCACGGTGTTCACATCTTCCGGCAGATCGCCTTCGCCCAGCGCGCCAGTAGTGACGAGGTTCAAGCGGTCAAAGGCGACTACCTCTTCAACTACGTTTGCAGCACGGAGCTGCCGGAGTTGCTCACCGTTGATTCTCACAAAGCGGGTGTTGTCGCTCTTCTCCTGGACGGTGAGGGTGACCAGCCGTTCCCAATCGCGGAAAGGGTAGGGATGCAGCAGCGTGGCATAGACGATACTGAATACCGCCGTGGTGGCTCCGATCCCCACCGCCAGCGACAGCACTGCGATCACCGCAAATCCCGGCGCCTTGCGCAATTGCCGGATACCGTAGCGAATGTCCTGGATAAAGCTTTCCATGGCTTGATTCCTGATGAGCTCGAAATGATTGTAGCTATCGCCTTTTGCCCAGAGCGCAAGAAACGATACACCAGGCGTCGGCAGAGATAGCAAAAAACGGCAAAAGAAATGCCGTTTCGGGCTCGATAGGAAGTTTTTGGGGACGAAAGACACCAGGACGCCTTAAATCGCGTTACATCAAGAGGTCTAAGATCGTCCGCTAAGGGCAGGCCAATAAATTCAGACTGTGCTTTCAGGGATTTGCGGACATATCCATCCTGCAGTTAGGACTCCGGCACGGCCGAAAGCCGTGCCGAAAACCAGACCGTTGGGATTTCTACACAGCTTAGTTGCTGCCTACCTGTTCCGCATGATCAACGACCAGCATTGACGTTGGTGCGCTGTTTGGTCTCAATTCCAGGCCGAGTTGATCCTTGAGAGCGGCAACGAGGGCATCGGAATCCGGATGGCCGGCATCACTCCGCCAATCCAGCGTAAAAGTGTAGGCTCCCTTAAGTCCGGTTTTGTCTGCCCCAACGCGATGGGTGAAGCGATTTAGATAAGACAGAAGTCCTGCCATATCGAGATCTGTTGCGGTCAGATGCCCCGGGGGATTGAAGATCGCCTTCGGCGTCCAATTGGCTCCCTTGGAATGCTCGCCGGTTAGCTTTAGACCTCCGTCGGCCACAACCAGGTCGTATACCGCTGCATCTTTGATTTCGCGATGAACGACCAATTTAAACTGCTCCGCCAGCAGCTTCTGTACCGCTTCCCTGACCGGGGTTTTGTTCGGCGGATCTGCAAGTTTCAAGCTGAGGTCATACCCCTGGGAATTGGACCATGCTGGCTCGCCTGAAATCTGAACGTCTGGAACACCATAGGCGTATGCGATAAGCCCCTTTAGTTGCACGTTCCTGATGTAAAGGCATCCGTTCAGCAAAAGCAGCGCGTTCGCGATTTTGTCGTCTTTGAATTGCGTGGGTGTAAAAACCGCATCCTTCGTAAAAGTCGTGGTCTCGAAGTTTGCCGCAATGGCCGGCGGCAGCAGTGATGATGGCAGTGGTTGCGACTGCGCCTGGCTGGCCACGGGATTCATGAGGCCAATGGCCACCGGCGCTGCAATCACCGCCGATCCAACGGCGACCAGAAGTGTTTTCTTGGCAAAGTTCAGTTGGTTTGCAATGCGATGAAGCATGATTTCCTCGATTCTCTTCTTGAGATTTGACCCTGTTACTCCGGCCACGCAAGAGAGTGGCGATTCCAGATAAAACTCACAAACTTTCAGAATGCCTTCGGCGTATGTCTGTGGCTCACTTCCCTGTGCCACTACTTTTTCGTCGCAGGCGCGCTCACGCTCGCTGATCAGGCGAGCACCGATCCACCACACGAAGGGGTGAAACCAGAAGACAGCTTGCACCAGCATGTGTACCGCAGCCGCCAGGTTATCGCGGCGACGAACATGCCACAGCTCGTGCAGGATAATGGCGTCTAACTGGGCGTCGTCCAGCCGCCCGGCGACGCTCGCCGGAATCAGCAACGCGGGACGAAAGATGCCGACGATTCCCGGCTCGAGATTACATTCGCTCACAATGACAGCAGCAGGCCGTTTGTTTCCAAGCCTTCGCTCCAGACGGCGGACAGCCTCCACTTCTCTGCCGGAATTCACCGGCAACGCCCCACGCATTGCCGCGGCAATACGCTGCCATCGGCGCCACCACACGAGCAGAGCCAGTGCGAACCCAGCGAACCAGACGGCAAGAAGAACCTGCTGCAACACCGTGCCCGGAATGCGGCCGGAGACTGCGGCCGCAGCAGTCATACGGCTCGCGTTTACTGCCACAAAAGGCTCGTTGATCTGCTGGATCGCGGAAGCAAACACCGGCGCAGTGTGGGCCTTGTGCGGTCCCAGTTGGCTGCCGATCGTGACAAACAATGAAAATGGGATCAGGAACTTCAAGGAAGCCGCCAGCCAGAGCGAATACCGCACCTGGGCGCGATTGTTTTTGAGCACGAGCGTCACAAGCGCTACGACGGCGGCAAACAAGGTCGATTGCCATAGGTGGTTCGCCAACGGCGCGCTCGCGATGAGTGGGAATGCAATCGGATGAGCCATTATTCCGTTTTGTCCTCTCTTGCCAGTTTGCGCAGCGCCTTTTCGGCTTCGCGGACGTCGTCCAGCGTCAGGCTGCCCGATTCGATCAAATGCGCCATCACCGGCTGCGATTTACCTCCGAAGAAACTCAGCAGTTCATCAATCAAACGGCGCTGGGTGGCGTGGCGCGAGATTGCCGCTTCGAAGATATGCGCATTGCTGACCTTCTTGACGCGGCGAACCGCCTTCTTGCGTTCCAGGCGGTAGACCATGGTTTGCACCGTGGTGTATGCGGGGCGGTCATCCTCAGGGAAGGCGTCTTGAATCTCGCGGATCGAGCACCTTCTGCGATCCCAGAGCGCTTCCATGATTGCGAGTTCGAGTTTGCTCAGCCGGGGTTGGGCCATAGATTCCTGCAAACACGTAGTGTCTACTACATGTGTAGGCATATTCCTACTACATCTGTAGTTTGTCAAGAAAAAAACGCGTGCTAGATCGCAAATAAATCAAGAGTTATAGGATCGTCCGCTTTGGCCACCAATTCATTCTTTTCAAAACAGTGGCGATACGGCAGAAATGGTTTTGTCTCCCGATCCACGAAGCACCCCATCAGCAGTTTGTACGGAGCCCCACCCGTTTGCTAGCTTTAAATCCATGCAGTCCAATACTGAGGCTGGCTGAAGCTGTAGCGGCTTCAGGCAGAGCCACAAAGAGTCAACACAATCACATTGAGGGAGAGGGTTGGGATGGCAAAGGTTCGAGTCGCGGGATTTGGTGTTTCGTTGGACGGTTTCAGCGCTGGGATCGAACAGAGCCTGGGCGATCCGCTGGGTAAGCGCGGACCGGAGATTTTTCAGTGGTTCTTTCACACGAAAACCTTTCGCTCCATGCACGGTGGAGAGGGTGGAACCACAGGCGATGTGGACGACGTGTTCGCTCAGCGGGCGATGGAGAACTTCGGCGCGTTCATCCTGGGCCGCAACATGTTCGGCCCGGTGCGCGGCCCATGGCTAGACGATTCATGGAAGGGCTGGTGGGGTGACAATCCGCCGTACCACGCACCTACCTTCGTTCTCACGCATTACCAGCGTGAACCTCTGGCGATGAAAGGAGGAACCACCTTCCACTTTGTGACCGGCGGAATCGAAGAGGCGCTGGCCCTTGCGAAGAAGGCTGCGGGCAGCAAAGACGTCAAGATCGGAGGCGGCGTGGCCACAGTGCGGCAATATCTAAAAGCTGGCCTGATCGACTCTCTCCACCTTGCGTCAGTGCCCGTTCTTCTCGGCCAGGGAGAACTGCTGTTCGATGGTCTGGACCTTCATGCGTTGGGGTTTTCCATAACCGAACGCAAGAGTTCAGAATACGCAACCCATCTTGTGCTCGAGAAAGCGTGAAGACAGGGGTTCCGGCGCGGGCTTTATCGCGCGAGGCGCGACGCGGATCGCGCATCAGGCATTTCTCACTCGCTGCGCAGCATTATCAGCGGGTCAATGTGTACGGCGCGTAACACCGCGGGAATGGTTGCCAACACCGCGACGGCTGCAATCGCCGCGAGGGGAACCATCAGCATGGCAGCGTCAGTAGCTCGGACTTCAAAGAGCAGGGCCTGCAGCCGCTGTGCGCACACCAGGCCAACAAACAGTCCGGCGGCGGCGCCGGCCATGACCGCGGCAATCATGCGCGAGGTCACGAGCCGCGCGACATTCGAAGCCTGCGCGCCGATTGCCATCCGTATTCCGATTTCGCGGCGGCGTTGCAACACTGAATGGTTCAGCACACCGTAAAGTCCTACGCCGGCGAGCAACAGTGCTACCGTAGCGAAGAATAGAGAGAGCATGGCCAGCAGGCGCTCGCGCAGGGTGTGCGCCAGGTTGATCTCGGTCTGGGTCTGCAGATCACTGAGTCGAAATTCCGCGCGTCCCGCGCGAACTTCACGCGGTAATACACCCGCCATTGCCATGGGATCGGAAGCCGAGGTCCGCACCAGAATAACGCCGCTTCTCTTCGCCTGCAGTTGTCCGGAAGAATCCAGAGAACGAAACGGGAAATAGGCCTGCGGCGGCATCGGTTCACGCACATTGAGATATGCCACGTCGCCGCACAATCCCACTATCTGGAAGCCGAGCCGCTGATTGTGCTCCATGACGACTTCAAAGCGTCTTCCCACCGGGTCCTGCCCGTTGAAATACTCACGCGCAAATGCCTGGTTGACAATGGCTGCACCGGGGTTCACATCTTCCAGCCGGAAATCGCGGCCGCTGAGCAACGGAATGCGCATCACATGCAGCCATCCTGGCGAGATGTCGAGCATTTGCGTCAGTACCAGGTTGGGGGGAGCGCCATTCACTGAGATGAAATTGTTCGTAGCCCATCCGGAGAGCAGAGTGTCGCTTGAGATGGCCGCCGACTCAAGACCGGGAAGACTGCGGAGATGCTCCAGCTCCTGGTCCCAGATCGCCGGGAGCTGAGGTTGGACCGCTCCCGTATCCAGCACGAGCACCTGCTCGGGGGAAAATCCAACAGGCCGGTTGCTGAGCCGCTGGAAGGTGACTACGAACAGGCCGGCCACCTGCAGCACAATGAAGCAGAATGCTACCTGGCCGGCAACCAGCAAATGCATCAGGCGGCGTTGCGCTTTGGGATCGTCCCCGCCCTTCAGCACGCGGGCCGGCATGATTCGCGACGAGCGCAACGCGGGCACAGCCCCAAATGTCAGCGTCACCGCCAGCGTCAGCGCGATGGCGAAGCCAAGCAAGCGGAAGTCGAATGGCAGCGATAAACGAACGGGATTGTTTGCGGGATCGATTCGATTTACCACGAACGGGGCCGCCCACCAGGCAAACGCCAGGCCGGCAGCGGCTGCCAGCAGCGCAATCCACAAGCTTTCCAGCATGACGAGCCGCACCAGCCGCGACCGGCCCGCGCCCAGGGAAACGCGCACTGCCATTTCGCGGCTGCGCGATTCTGCTTGGGCGGTAACTAAATTGGCGACGTTGGTGCAGGCGATCAACAGCACAAGTGCGGTAAGAGCCGCCAACATCCATAACGACGAGCGATAGTTCCTCTGCAAAGATGAGGCTCCGGCGGCCGCAGGCTCCAGCAGCACTGGCTCATTCAGGCGGCGGTCGAGTGCCTCGCGTGAAAGGCCCGGGATCGCGCGCATCCTTTCCGCATCGATTGCGCGCCAGGTCGCACCAAGTTGCTGGCGCACCGCTTCCCGGCTGGACCCAGGCAAGAGGCGGACCAGCGTTCGGTGCCACCAGGCGCTGGTGCGTTTGACTTTAGGATTCATCATGGTCGGCACAAAAAGTGCCGTCATGGAGCCGGTCTCAGTGCCGCTGAATGGGCCGTCCACCACGCCAATGATCTGATAAAGGTCGGTGCCCATACGGAACTTCCGTCCCACCACCTTGGGATCGCGGCCGAAACGGCGAGTCCAGTAATCGTTGGAGATCACGGCTACAGGGTTGGCTCCGGGAGTGGTGTCATCGCTTTCGGTCATCAGCCTACCTACCGCCGCATGCAAGCCAAAGGATGAGAACATCCACCCCGAGACATACTGCACATCAGTCTTTTCCATCTCGGCGTCCGAAGCGTACGTGATCTCGGAAAGATAATCCAAAGACACGGCGATCAACTCGGCTTTGCCTTTCACAGCTTGCCGCATCTGCACAAAGGCCGGGTACGTCCAGGTTTCTCCCACCTTTATCTCACCGTTGCCACCCGCGATAAGGTGCGAGAGACCATAGAGATTCGCCGGATCGCTGATGGGCAGCGGGCGCAGCAAGAGAGCGTCAATCAACCGGAAGGCAGCCGTACATGCGCCCATGCCGAGAGCAAGCGAGAGCACCGCGGCCATTGAGGTAATCTTGTTCTTGCGGACTTGCCGCCATCCGAAGATCGAGTCCATCTTCAAGGAATCAAACCAGGGCAGAATGCGGAACTCGCGCGCCTGCTCCCGCAAGCTGAGCGCATTCCCGATGGCACGACGCGCCTCGTCCGGGTCGCGCCCGCTTTCGATGGCTTCCTGTAAATGCAGTTGTAATTCTTCGTCAATTTCGCGGTTCACACGATCACCGCGCAGGGTATTCGCAATTCGCGACCATATTGACATGTCAGGCCATCCTTAATACGCGATTCACGGCAGCCGTTACGTGGTTCCAGCGCGCTTCTTCAGCCACCAACTGTTTCTTTCCTGCCGGGCTTAATTCGTAAATTCGAGCGCGCCGGCCGTTTGGCTTGATGATCCATCTGGCGCGGATCCATCCGGCCCCTTCCATGCGATGGAGCGCGGGATAGATCGAGCCTTCCTCCACACGGAGGGCATCATCGGAAATCTCCTGAATTGCCGTCATGATGGCGTACCCGTGGAGAGGAGAGCGGTGCAGAAGAATCTTTAAGACCAGCAGATCGAGTGCGCCTTGCAATGTGTCGGATTTCGGCATACAAGCTCTTCGTTCACTACTAAGACGTCTTGGTATGGCATTGGTTAGCTGGCTTAGCCATGAAGTTTTTTGGCGGACTGTACTCGCGGTACCGAATCCGCCGAAGGGGATTGTCTGAGGTGGATTTTGAGCTTGGTAAAACGGCGGTCTACGTTACACTCATTTTCATGCTAGCCCCTTACGCGTTGCGGCCGGAGGAGAGCCGCGGACGCCGGCATGCCGAGCCGGCGCATCCGTACCGCAACGATTTCCAGCGCGATCGCGACCGCGTGGTGCATTCGCGGGCCTTCCGCAGGCTGGAAAACAAGACGCAGGTTTTTACCCGTCGAGGCTCTGACCACTTCCGCAACCGGCTGACCCACACGATTGAGGTGGCGCAGATATCGCGCACGATTGCCACCGAGGTGGGACTGAATGAGGACCTGGTGGAGGCGCTGGCGCTGGTCCATGACGTTGGCCATCCGCCGTTTGGGCACGCCGGCGAGCGGATCCTGGATATGGCCATGCGCGAACATGGCGATCGCTTTGACCACAACCTGCATGCGCTGCGCACGGTGGAGCAGTTTGAGCAACGCTACGCCGAGTTTCCCGGGCTGAACCTGACGTTTGAGGTGCGCGAGGGCATTGTGAAGCACTCGCGCGACTACGATGCGCAGGAATTTCCCGAGCTGGCGGAATATCTGCTGGAGCTGCGTCCGCCGCTGGAAGCACAGCTGATCGACCTGACCGATGAGATTGCGTATTCCACGGCCGACCTGGACGACGGCGTGGAGGCGAGAATCCTGACGCGCGAGCAGGTGCGGAGCGGCGTGCCGGCGTTTGCACGGATCTATGCCGAGGTGGAGCGGCGCTTTCCAGATGCGACGGAGAAGCTCAAATTCAACGAAACGCTGAAACGCGTGATGGACCGGCTGGTGAGCGACCTGATCGCAAACAGCCGCAAGCTGATTGGCGAGGCGGGCGTGCAGCGGGTGGACGACGTGCGTAAGTTTCCCCGGCGGCTGTTTGCCTTCAGCCCGGAGGTGGACAAGGAGCGGCGGCAGATCAAGGAATTTCTCTACCGCACGGTGTACCTCAACCCGGCGCTGGAACGGGACAAGAAGCAGGCAGAGCTGGTGCTCTCAGAGATGTTTGCGTTCTTTATCAAGTCGCCGCGGGAGCTGCCGGCTGCCTACCAGGAGAAGACCAGGCATGAGCCCCTGCATCGGATCGTCTGCGATTTTATTGCGGGAATGACCGACCGCTATGTCCTGGAACAACACCGGCGGTTTGTGGCAATGAAGAAGAAGATTGGAGTGTAAAGGGCCGCGTGGCTTTCTGCGCCGCTTTCTGGCGGCACGGCCGTTGAAACCCGCCCCTGGGTTACTCCCGGGAACCTGCCGCGCCGGGTCTTCGTATCAACCAATGAACATGAGTGGCTGGAGGAACAGGACATGAAGGTTTCATTGCATCGGATACGAGCGCTGGCGGCGACAGCCATATTTCTGGCGGCTCCCGCGTGGCTTGCCGGCCAGAATCCGGGCAGCCCGGTGGTGAAGGATTTTGTTTCCGGCGGGAAGATATGGATGACGCTGGAATCAGGCGGCTATGAAATAAAACCGAGCCCTGACAATCGGATCCATGTGACGTGGAATGAGGCCCACAGCAAAGGCGTGAAGGTGACAGTTGCACCCAACGGCAAGTGGGCCGACCTGAAGGTGGAAGGAACACCGAATCATTTCAACGCGACCATTGAAGTGCCGGCCACGACTGATTTGCGGGTGCGGCTGACAGCGGGACAATTGACGGTCGGCGAGATCAATGGCGATAAGGACATTGAAGGGAACGCCGGGGACGTGATCGTGAAGGTGGGCAAGAGCAGTGACTGGAGCCAGGTGGACGCGTCGGTTACGGCGGGCGCATTGAACGCGCCGGCGTTTCAAGCCGATCGCGGAGGACTGTTCCGGTCGTTTCAATGGAAAGGGCCAGGAAAACACAAGCTGCACGTTCACCTCACGGCGGGCAATATCACGCTGCAATGAACAAAGCTGCAACGCTGCGAGGCAGCTTACGGCGGATACCATGCATTTTGGCCGGGTATCGGCGAGCAATATTTACCCGGTGGGCCTTACGCGGAGGGTGATCCGGCCTAAGGTGTACACCGTAAGGCATTGAAAATAAAGGGGCGGGAAATAGGCAGGCGCGGGAGGAGTTTGGCATTCGCAATGCATAAGTAAGAAGCGTAGCGTTATGCGCACTCGGGGGTTTGCTGGAAACCCTG
>DASTPO010000152.1:0-10525 GCA_035762225.1 Candidatus Angelobacter sp. | reverse complement strand
CGGGCACCTCCTGCACTGTTTCAGTCAATGTGCAGGGCACAACAGCCGGGGTGAAAAACAACAGCGTTCAGGTAACATCCACCAACGGCGGTACCGGGAACACCTCGAATGCTTCCATCACCGTGGTTGCTCCACCGACGATTGCCAAGCTCTTTGGTGCAGTCAGCATTCCGTTGAACGGATCCACCTCGCTCAGCTTCACCATCAGTAATCCGAACACAACGGTTGCTCTCACCGGAGTCGCCTTCAGTGATACGCTCCCGGCTGGCCTGATTATCTCGACCCCGAACGGTCTGACGGGCACGTGCGGCGCCGGCACCATCACGGCCACACAGGGCATGAATACGATCACCCTGAGCGGTGGAACCATTGCGGCTAGCAGCGCCTGCACGTTCTCAGTGAATGTGACCGGCATCGCGGCAGGCGCGCAGAACAACACCACCGGCAACGTCACCTCGACCGAAGGCGGCACCGGCGGAACGGCTTCAACCTCAATCACCGTGGTTGCTCCGCCGTCGATCGCCAAGGCCTTTGGCGCGGCCGCGATTCCGCTGAACGGAACCACGACGTTGACTTTCACCATCACTAATCCTGCCGCGAATACGGTGGCGGAAAACGGCGTTGCGTTCACTGACACATTACCGACGGGGCTGGTCGTTTCCACCCCGAATGGTCTCGTCAATACTTGCGGCGGCACGGCCACCGCTGTCGCTGGCTCGACCAGCATCAGCCTGACCGGTGGAAGCATCGCCGTCAACACCAACTGCACTCTGGTTGTGAACGTGACCGGCACTGCATCGGGTCAATACACCAACACCACCGGCTCTGTAACTTCGACCAATGGCGGTACCGGCAACACGGCGACGGCGAACCTGACCGTGGCCACTCCGCCCAGCATCACCAAAGCGTTTGGCGCGGCCAGCATTCCGTTGAATGGAACCACCTCACTGACCTTCAGCATCACCAATCCGAATACCAATGTGGCGCTGAGCGGAATTGCCTTTACTGACAACCTGCCGGCCGGCCTAGTGGTGGCCACTCCTAACGGGTTGAACAACACCTGCGGCGGCACGGTAACAGCGGTTGCTGGATCGGGCAGCATCAGCCTCTCCGGAGGCACACTGGCTTCCAGCGCAAGCTGCACCGTCTCAGTGAATGTTACGGGCACGGTGGCAGGCGTAAAGAACAACAGCGTTCAGGTAACTTCCACCGAAGGCGGGACCGGCAACACCTCCAATGCTTCCATCACGGTGGTTGCTCCACCGACGATTGCCAAGATCTTTGGTGCAGTCAGCATTCCGTTGAACGGATCCACCTCGCTCAGCTTCACCATCAGTAATCCGAACACTACGGTTGCTCTTACCGGAGTCGCCTTCAGTGACGCGCTCCCGGCTGGCCTGATTATTTCCACGCCCAACGGTCTGACTGGCTCTTGTGGTGGAGGAACCATCACCGCGACCCAGGGAACCAATGTGATCAGCCTTTCCGGCGCAAGCCTGGCGGCCAGTGCATCCTGCACGTTCTCGGTGAATGTGACCGGTATCGCGGCAGGCGCGCAGAACAACACCACCGGCAACGTCACCTCGACCGAAGGCGGCACTGGTGGTACGGCTTCAACCAGCATCAATGTTGTGGCTCCGCCGTCAATCGCCAAAGTATTTAACCCGTCCAGCATCGCGCTGAATGCCACAACTTCGCTGACGTTTACTATTACCAATCCTGCGGCGAATACGACGTCGGAAAACGGCGTTGCATTTACTGACACATTGCCCACGGGGCTGGTGGTTTCCACACCGAATGGTCTCGCCAACACTTGCGGCGGCACAGCCACCGCTGTAGCAGGCTCGACCAGCATCAGCCTGACGGGTGGAAGCATTGCCATCAACTCCAACTGTACTCTGGTTGTGAATGTAACCGGCGCAGCAGCGGGCCAGTACACCAACACCACGGGCAATGTCACTTCCACCAATGGCGGTACGGGGAATACTGCAACCGCGAACCTGACCGTTGGCACCCCGCCGACGATCACCAAGGCGTTTGGTGCATCCAGCATTCTGTTGAACGCCAGCACTTCGCTGAGCTTCAATATCTCCAACCCGAATGCCTCGCTGGCGATTACCGGCGTTGCCTTCACTGACGCCTTGCCGGCCGGCCTGGTGGTATCAACTCCCAACGGCTTGACTGGGTCATGCGGCGCGGGGACCATTGCGGCAACGGCCGGTTCATCTACTGTGAGCCTGACTGGTGGAAACCTGGCTGCTTCCGGCTCCTGCTCCTTCAGCGTCAACGTAACGGGCGTTGCGGTTGGAGTGGACAGCAATACGACCGGACCAGTTTCGTCCAATGAAACCGGGCCGGGATCTCCCAGTAACACCGCCGTGATTGCCGTGCTTGGCCCGCCCAGCATCGCCAAGGCGTTTGGCGCGGCCAGCATCAACCTGAATGCCACAACCACCCTGACATTTACCATCACCAATCCCAACTCCACGGTCGCGCTGACCGGAGTTGGATTTGGCGATACGCTTCCCGCTGGCTTGAACGTCGCTAACCCGAACGGCCTTACCGGGTCTTGCGGTGCAGGTACCATCACTACCGGCACGGTGTCCGGCTTCTCAGTGGTGAACCTCTCCGGCGGGACCATTGCCGCAGGTGGTTCATGCTCGTTCTCAGTCAACGTGGTTGGAGTGACCGGTGGACATAAGGTGAATACGACCGGCATCGTTACCTCAACGAACGCGGGTTCGGGCAACCAGGCGACCGCCACAATCGACGTGGAAGCTCCGGATTTGGCGATCACCAAAACCCATACCGGGACTTTCACCCGCGGCCAGACAGGCGATAACTACACCATCACCGTGAGCAACGTAGGCTTTGGGCCAACCGTGGGAACAGTGACAGTGGTTGATACCTTGCCCAACGTTACCCATCCGCCGGTTCCTACGGCGATCAGCGGAACCGGATGGACCTGCACGCTGGCTACTCTTACGTGCACCCGTGCCGATGCGCTGCCCTCCGGCAGCGGCTATCCGCCAATCACCCTGACCGTCAATATTCCCATCAATATTGAGAACAATTTCACCAACACGGCCACCGTTTCCGGCGGCGGCGACGTCAACCCTAACGACAACACTGCCACCGATAAAGTCAGCCTGGGGCCGCCGATTGTGATTACGCCCCATTCCAGTACTTCCACGGTGAAGGCCGGTGGATCGACAACGTTTGTCTTTGACGTGGAGGATGACGACTCCACCCTGGGTCTGGTCACCTTCGGTTGCAGCGGCCTGCCGATCGGCACGGCGTGCAGCTTTAATCCTCCATCCACCAACCTTCCGCTCAGCCAGGTGACCCTCACGATCACTACTTCGGGCGCTGCCAGCAACATCGTCAGCGGACGGAGCCTGCCCATGCGGAGCAGCCCGCGGCTGTATGCGGCTTTGTCATTCCCTGTGATGGGACTGGTAGGCATCGCATTCGCCGGGCGCAAGAGCAAAAAGGCGCGTCTGCGGATGGCCATGGTGATTCTGGGCATGGTGACGCTCCTGGCGCTTGCCGGGTGCGGCGGGCCGCACGGCATTGTCACTCCGGCGGGAAATTTCCCCATCACCGTAACCGCGGCCACCACCACGGTACAGGCCAACACCACGGTTACGCTGGGAGTTCAGTAGACTTGAAACGCAAATTTTAGAAAGAGATAGGAGACAACTAGCATGGGCCAGCCATTTGTAGGTGAAATACGGATGTTTGCTGGAAACTTTGCCCCGGCGGGTTGGGCGTTCTGCCAGGGGCAAATACTGGCGATCGCTGACAATGACGTGCTGTTTCAACTAATTGGTACCACCTACGGCGGCGATGGGTTGAACACTTTCGCCCTGCCGAACCTGCAAAGCCGTATCCCGTTGCATGCGGGGCCGGGATTCACTCTCGCACAGGCTGCAGGGGAGGAGTCGGTAACCTTGACTACAGCACAAATCCCGGCGCACAGCCATGTGCCCCTGGGCAATGCCAGTCCGGGAAGCCTGCCGAGTCCGGCCAACGGCGTATGGGCCGCGCAGGCCACCAATGTGCCATATTCCAATCTCGCTCCCAGTGTCGGCATGGATCCAGGAGCCATAGGGCAAACCGGCGGTTCACAGCCCCACGACAACATGATGCCATTTCTTGTAGTTAACTTCATCATTTCCCTGTTTGGGGTATTTCCGACCCCGGCATAGGCTTCGGCGAATCACCACTCTCGATCGACCAGGCTGGAGCGCCTGAAATTAAGGAGATAACGCATGGGAACGCCGTTTTTATCTGAGATCAGGGTTGTAAGTTTCAATTTCGCGCCCAAGGGCTGGGCCTTCTGCAATGGACAGCTTCTGCTCATCAATCAGAATCAGGCATTGTTTTCTCTGCTGGGGACCACCTATGGCGGGGATGGCCGCGTAAATTTCGCGCTGCCCAATCTGCAGGGCCGTGCTCCCGTTCACATGGGTGGTGGCATCGTCCTGGGGGAAACAGGCGGTGAGACCGCCCACACTCTTAACATCAGTGAGTTGCCTGCACACAACCACGTGCCGGTGGGCTCTCCCACCAACCCTGCCACTTTCTCCAGCGCCGCAGGGCATTTATGGGGGTTCAACAGCGCCAGCCCGCAGTTTGCGCCTAACCCAGACAACACAGCGATGAATCCGGCTTGTATTCTTGCGACGGGCGGAAGCCAGCCGCACGACAATATGTCGCCGTATCTTGTTCTCAACTTCATCATCGCGCTTCAGGGGATATTCCCCTCACAGGTCTAAGAAAGGAAGAAAGATTTCATGTCAGACCAATTTGTAGCTGAGATCAGGATTTTTCCTTTTAACTTTCCGCCCAAGGGCTGGGCCTTCTGCGATGGGCAGCTTCTCCCCATCAGCCAGAATACCGCTCTATTCTCGCTTCTGGGCACCACCTACGGCGGTGATGGCAAGAGCAACTTCGCCCTTCCCAACCTGCAGGGCAGCGCTCCCATGCAGCAGGGCCAGGGGCCGGGCTTGAGCTTGCGCGATCTGGGTGAAGTCGGCGGGGAACAGTCGGTGACTTTGCTGCAGACTGAGATGCCTGCCCACAACCATGGCGCGCAGGCAGGGGCGGGTGGCGGCCAACCCAGTCCCAGCGGCAACGTCTGGGCCTCAGGCTTAAAGACCGGGCCCTCACTGTATTCGGCCAGTGGCTCGAACAACGTTCAGATGAGCCCGGCCGCCTTGTCGATCTCCGGTGGCAGTCAGCCACATAACAATATGCAGCCTTTTCTTGCCCTGAATTTCTGCATCGCGCTGCTGGGTATCTTCCCGCCGCGGGTCTAACCCCAGGCGCTGGATATCTCTCAAAAACTGGCCTTGAGGCGCAAGCTTCAAGGCCGTTACTTGTTTTGTCCGCCGATCCTTATGCTCCGGGCTTCTCCGGTTTTTCCGGCAGGGTAGTAAACAACTCATGCGGCGCAGAGCTTGGTCAAAATCAGTGGTTAAATGGAATAGCCATGGCTGAACCGGTCTCTTCTGGCAATGCGCCTCATCCCTCGGCTGCAAAGCACCCGCAGACGCTGGAAACCGGCGTTCCGCTTTCCCAGTCGATCATCTGGCGCCTCCAGCGCGCCTTCTACTCCCAACGCGGCCTCAAAGCCTGGACAGAGGACATGGTCCCCTCGTACATCACGAATAACCCTTTCATCGCGGAAATCTATGCGGAAATCGTCACGGCATTTCTGGACGACTGCATGAAAGAAGACCGTATGAGCCCGGGGCAGAGTGCGTCGCGGGTTTCGCCTGAAAATCCGCTTCGCATCCTGGAGCTTGGGGCTGGTACCGGCCGGTTCTCGTTTCTCTTCCTCAGCAAGCTGAGTGTGCTGCTGGAAGCCAGAAAGCTTCCGCCGGAGATCGTACGTTACTCCATGTCCGACTGCTCTGACTCGCTTCTGCAGTTCTGGAGCGCCAACCGCTATCTCGCTCCTTTCGTCGCCAGCGGCGTCCTCGACTTCCAGCTGCATTCACAGGAAAGCCAGGAACCTCACGGAGCAGATGGCGCTGTTGCGCGACCGGCTGGACAGGCAAGCGGTCCTTTGGTGGTGATTGCCAACTACGTTTTCGATAGCCTTCCCCAGGATGCTTTCGTCATCGCCGAGGGGCAGATCTCTGAGGCCCTGATTACCACTGCGTCATCCACAGTCGACGAAGGCACCGCGCCGCCGTTGCTTGGGAACCTGCAACTCTCCTTCAAGAATGTCCCGCTGGCGGGAGACCGCTATGCCGACAAGCAATGGAATAGCATCCTTAAACACTATGTCGAACGACTGCCCGCGGCCACCTTACTCTTTCCCTCGGCTGCTCTCGAGATATTGCAGCAGCTCTGCCGCACTTGTGACGGCCGCATGCTGGTGCTGGCCGCCGACAAAGGTTTTACCCGTGAAGACGATCTCGCCCTGCTGCAAGGACCGCCTCAGCTGGAGTTTCATGCCGGCAATCATTGTTTCTCCCAGGCGGTCAACTTTGATGCCATCGCACGGTATTTTTACTCTCTGGATGGGCACGCTCTGCTGCCGGAAAAACGCATTTCCAGCCTGAACATCTGCGCGTTCCTAGCGCCCCGCTCCGGCAATGATTTTGTTTTGATCAGAGCTGCTTACCGCGGTATACAGAAAGCCTTTGGCCCTGACGATCTTTTTGCCCTGATGAGCTGGCTGAACGCCCATCTGGAAGAAATCTCCGTGCCGCAGGCGTTGGCCCTCCTGAGGCTGACACGCTGGGACCCAACAGCTCTGCAGCGGCTCTTCCCCGTGATCGCGCCTCAGCTTCGCTCGGTACACGCGGAGCGGGCCGACTTCCGCGATACCGTCCTGAGCACATGGGCGAATCACTACCCCATCACGCCTGAGGACAACGCTCTGGCCTTCAACTGCGGCGTTATCCTGCTGGAGCTCCGGTTTTTTGCCGAAGCCGTGCTGCTCTTCCAGGCGTCAGAGCGGCAGCTCGGCCGCACCGCCACCACCAGCTACAACCTGGGTCTGTGCGCCCTGGGATTGGGCCGGTCAGACCAGGCGCTTGCCTTCATGGTGGATGCCTGCAACCTGGACCCTGCCTTTGAGCCGGCCCGGCGGTCGCGGCTCACACTGGAGCAGAAGATCGCAGCCGACGCACGATGAACTAGCGTGCAGCAGAGCTGAAGCTGGATCAACCTGTGCTGCGCGATCTCAGTCAGCGCCGAATGGACACTGCAGCGGCGCTGCTTGCCTATCCCCGCTGAAATTGCGTGCACAATCCAGGCGTGCTCTGCATTTGCTGCAACGTGGCTGCCCTTGCCGCTCATCTTACTCACACAGAATTTACGTTCTTTGCAGGGGGAAAGTCATGGGTCATCGCAAGGTCGCATTGTTTCTGCTGTTCAGCTTTTTGCTGGCAACAGCGGCATGGGGAAGAGAAGATCGCCTGAACAACACTGGAGCTGCTCCAGCCGCGGAAGGCAAAATCAGCACGGACAACGATCGCAACGGAAATACCGGCATCGAAATCGAGGTCAAGCATATGGCGACGCCGCAATCGCTTACGCCGGCCAAGACAACATATCTGGTCTGGGTGCAGGCGCGCGGCAAGGACCCGGAGCTGCTGGGCGCGCTGCGGGTGAATCAAAACCTGGAAGGCAGTTTGAAAACCAGCACGCCTTACAAGACTTTTGACGTCTTCATTACCGCGGAAGACAGCATGAAGCCCGACGCTCCCGGAAGCATGGTGATATTGAAAGGCGCCGTCGATAGAAAGTAACCGCTGGTGTCTACTACCTTGCCTTCGCTTTAAGTTATTGCTCAAAGTATTTATCGAACGCGTGGAACGTGCAGCGGGTCAGATTTCTGAATCTGACCCGCTTTCCAACTCCGCCCTCTGTGTCCGGTCGTCCGGCAATCTGATACCATTGCGGCCTCATGATGGTAAAGGAGCAGGAAAATACACACGCGAATGCCCCCGCAACTGTGGCTAAAACCTGGTGGCCGCTGGCCGTCCTGGTGGCGATTAACATTCTGAATTTTTACGATCGCCAGGTTGCCGGCGCGGTGGTTGAACCGGTCCGCAAGGAATTCCATCTTACCGATACGCAAATCGGATGGCTCAACACGGCCTTCACCATTTTGTATGGAGTAGTCGGGCTACCGCTGGGCCGGTTAGCCGATAAAGTCAGCCGCAAGAAACTGCTGGCGATCGGCGTGGCGCTCTGGGCCCTTTTTACCGCGAGCGCCCGCTGGATCAACAGCTATTCCTTCCTGGTGTTTTCACGGCTGGGTGTGGGAATCGGCGAAGCCACGGCCGCGCCCACCGCCACCAGCTGGATAGGCGACCTCTTTCCCGTTGAGAGACGCTCCAAGGCCCTTGCTCTTTTTATGCTGGGTGTTCCCGTGGGTGGTGCGTTGAGTTTCTTTTTCAGCGGGCCCATTGCCCTGAGGCTGGGATGGCGCGCTGCCATGATTGTGGCCGCCGCTCCCGCAATGCTTCTTGTTCCTTTGCTGCTGATGTTGCATGAACCGGAGCGTGGCGCTTCGGAACGGCGCGCCATACCGGCTGACGCCGGCTCCATCTGGCAGGTCCTGCGCATCCCGACGTTCTGGTGGATTGCCATCTCCGGCGCGCTGGTGAACTTCAACCTTTACGCGGTAGGAACGTTCTTCCCGGCCTTCTTCAGCCGCATCCATCATATGAATGTGGCCCGCGCCGGCGTGATGACGGGAATTGTGTACGCCATCGGCGGAGTGCTGGGCGGCTCGGTTGCCGGAATCTGGGGCGATCGCATTGTCCGCCGCAGCAATCGGGGACGCCTGAAGATTGCCGCCATCGCGGCCCTGCTGGCGGTGGCGCCTGCCTATTTCGGAATCCACCAGGGCTACGGCGCGCTCGCCATTGCGCTGCCGCTCCTCACCCTGGCTTATGGGCTGCTCAATATGTATTACGGGCTGGTCTATGCGTCGATCCATGACATAGTCGCTCCGGCCCTGCGCGGCACCAGCATGGCAATTTATTTTCTGGTGATGTATCTGGGAGGCGCGTCCTGGGGAACGGTGATTATCGGCAAGATGAGCGACATGTTCGCGTTGCGCGCGGCGCACCTTGCCGGCTTGAACACCATCAATGAGTCTTTCAAAGCCATCGGGCTGCAAAAAGCCCTGCTGGCAATTCCAGTACTGTCCATCCTCCTGGCTGCCGTATTGTGGATGGGATCCAGGACCATTGAGCGGGACATCGCCAGGCAAAGAGCAGCCTGAATAGAAAATTTTCAATACCGAGGGCACGGAGGATCACAGAGAAAGTTGAAAGCCTTATTTTTTCTCCTCAGCGTTTCTCTGTGTGCTCTGTCGAAAATGTTGTTACCTGATCTTGATCCCCAAATCCCTTAACTGCGTTTCATTCACCGGTGTGGGCGCGTCCACCATCATGTCAATGGCCTTCGCGGTTTTGGGGAAGGGAATCACTTCGCGCAGGCTGTCAGCGCCGGCCAGGATCATCACGATCCGGTCGAGGCCAAGAGCGATGCCGCCGTGCGGAGGCGTGCCGTACTCCAGCGCGTCCAGGAAGAAGCCGAAACGCGACCGTGCTTCTTCCTTGGTCATGCCCAGCGCGCTGAAGATCTTGCTCTGGATGTCCTGGCGGTGGATACGGATGGAGCCGGAGCCAAGCTCCGTGCCGTTCAATACCACGTCATAGGCCAGCGCGCGCACCGCGCCCGGGTCTGACTCCAGCTTGTCCATGTCCTGCTCATGCGGCGAGGTGAACGGATGGTGCGCCGCGTTCCACCGATTTTCTTTTTCATCATGCTCGAACATGGGAAAGTCGGTGACCCAGAGAAATTTGAAGTCGCGCGCTGTATCGCCGCTGCGTTCAAAAGCTTTGTGTTTGTCGGCGTATTTGCGCGCCAGCTCCAGCCGGGCGTCGCCGGCGGATGTATATTGCGCCTTCTGGTTCGCGGCCGTGCGGGTCTTGCCTTCACTGGCGATCGCCACCACGGGCACAACCAGGTCGTCTGGGCCGGCCGAGCACAGCTCGCGAATTTTGGCCGCCGCCTGCGGCCGTTTCTTTTCCATTTGCGCGAAGTCATAGAGCACTCCGGCAAAGTCTTTGTTGCGCCGGGCCAGCTCTTCTGAAAGTGCGCGCAGCTCTTTTTTCTCGCGGTCGGAAATCTTGCCTACGTTCGGAATCCTGATTCCAACCATGTTCATGGCGCCGTCAATGCGCAGGTCGGCCAGGTCCTCGTCACTGAACGCCGGACGGATGTTGGTCATCGCCGGCAGCCGCATATCCGGCTTATCAATGCCATATTCGCGAATGGCCTGATCGAAGCTCATGCGTGGAAATGGGCCTTGCAGGTCAATGCCCGCGGCCTTGAACGCCGCTTTCAAAAAGCCTTCCACCACCGCATAGACGCGGTCCGGCTGCGGGAAGCTCATCTCCAGGTCGATCTGGGTGAACTCAGGCTGGCGGTCGGCGCGCAGGTCCTCATCGCGGAAGCAGCGCACGATCTGAAAATATTTATC
>DASTPO010000151.1:0-2369 GCA_035762225.1 Candidatus Angelobacter sp. | reverse complement strand
AGTCCGCGCTGTCTACGACGACATCATGACCACGCGGAAGGTCGACAAGATCAACAATTTCTGGAAAGCGCTTGCGCATGATCCCGTGCGGCTGAAGCGCACCTGGGAAGATACCAAGACCATCATGTCGCCCGGCGCTCTCGACCCGTTGGTGAAGGAGCTGATCTATCTGGCGGTGAGTGTGAGCAACCAATGCGGCTACTGCATCGCGTCACATACTGCCGGTGCGCGCAAAAAAGGCATGACCGACGCCATCTTCAATGAGATGCTGGCCATTGTTGGCCTGGCTAACTCCAACAACCGGCTCACGGCCGGCCTTCAGGTTGAAATTGACGAGCCGTTCAAAGCTCTTGGCTAAACACCTGGGGATTTTATGAATAATTTCTGCCGCACCCACGATCTCTCTATTCCGGTTATCCTGGCGCCGATGGCGGGCGGACCGTCCACCCCGGAGCTGGTTGCCGCGGTTTCCAATGCGGGCGGCCTGGGAACACTGGCCGCGGCGTATTCCAGTCCGGAGAAAATCGCCGAGGATATTGCCCGGGTACGCGAGCTGACCAGCCGCAGGTTTGCCGTCAATCTGTTCTCGCCGCAAGCTCAACTTCCGCTCAAGGACGGTATCAAGGCGGTCGCGGATTTTTTGCGTCCTTACCACGAGCGCCTGGGATTGAAACCGCCTGAGCTACCAAGGAAAGCCTCAGAAACTTTTGACGAGCAGTTTGATGCCGTTGTAAAAGCCGCTCCGCCCGCCTTCAGCTTTACGTTTGGCATGTTGCCGACTGGCGCGACAGAGCGCCTCAAGGCGGAAAACACTTACGTCATCGGCACGGCAACCACCGTGGAAGAGGCCCGGCAACTCCAGCAGGCCGGCGTGGATGCCGTGGTGGCGCAGGGCAGCGAGGCGGGCGCGCATCGCGGTACTTTTGCCGTACCCGCGGAGGAAGCGCTCATCGGCACTGTAGCCCTGGTGCCCCAGGTGGTCGATGCGTTGCGCATTCCCGTTATCGCCTCCGGCGGAATCATGGACGGACGCGGCATTGTGGCGGCGCTGGCGCTCGGCGCATCCGCGGTACAGATGGGAACGGCGTTCCTCAACTGCAAAGAAGCGGGCACCAGCGCACCTTATCGCGCAGCGCTGGTCAAGGCGCGGGAAGACCAGACCACCCTGACGCGCGCCTTTTCCGGACGCATGGCGCGCGGTTTGCACAATGAATTTATCGACCAATGGAGCGCGGCAGGCATCGCCCACTTGCCCTACCCGTGGCAGAACGCTTTTACACAGCAAATGCGACGGGCCGCCGCGTCAGCGCAGCAGGCTGGCATGCTCTCACTCTGGGCCGGACAGGGAGTAAGAATGCTTCGTGAAAGCTCCGCGCAAAAGCTGATGACCGATTTGCAAGAGGAAATACAACGCGCGTGGTCCGAGCTGAAAAATCAATTGCAATCGTGATCAGAGCTCACAGACATATCTTGTTGTCTGAATTTTTGGCGCGCCGCAGCATTTCGTCCCAGTCGCTCTCAATCTAATCAAATCTTTACCTAGCTTTCCCAGGCAGGAGCATCTCTGTCCAGAGCAGCGGCATCTTTTTCGAATGAAAGGAAGCGCTCGACATGATCCCGCCAAGGGCATGAATGCGCTTACAGAAAGCGAAGGAAGCATTTCGGTTCCCCTATCTCTTTCGTTGCTGAGGAAAAGTGCTTGCTTATGGGCCTGAAAGAAGTTGTTATCTCCCGTTTCACCACTCCGGTCTTTCCAATTGCCAGCTTGATCTCTCGTAAAAAGCTCTCCTTCGCCATTGCCGTCGCGGCAAGCATCGTTGCCATAGCGGGCTGCGGGGGAGTTAAATCTGGGTCCACCGCCGGCCCCACCCCAACACCGGGCACCCCAGGCGCAACTCCCACACCCACACCAACCGCCAGTTCCGTCAATGTGCCCACGTGGCATATGAATAATGGACGGACCGGGTTGAATGATGAGGAGACTTCGCTCTCCCCGGCGAACGTAAATACGGCCGGGTTCGGAAAACTGTTTTCGTACAGCCTGGACGGGTACACGTATGCGTCGCCGCTTTACATGTCCAATCTGCGCATTAATGGGGCCAGCCATAACGTGGTGTTTGCCGCCACTGAAATGGCCTCGATTTACGCCTTTGACGCGGACACTTTCGGAGACGGCAGCCCGCTTTGGAAGACTTCTTTGCTGGTCCCAGGTGGAATTCCGCAGCCCGGTGGCAATCCCAAGCCATCACAGGGCCTGACTTCAACCCCGGTGATTGATCCGGCAACCAGCACGATGTATGCGGTCACCGCCCAGGATGTCGGCGGGGCCTTCTCGTTCCGGCTGCATGCTCTCGACATCACCACCGGCC
>DASTPO010000150.1:0-3067 GCA_035762225.1 Candidatus Angelobacter sp. | reverse complement strand
AGCTGGTCTGCGCGTTCCCAAGCCTTACGCTGACTACATCATCATGGACATCCTCACGCAAAGCGGCGGAGCCGCGGTTGCAGTGTCGGACGCGGAGATTTTTGCCGGCGTAAAGGAGCTGGCCAGTGATGAAGGCATTTTTGCCTCGCCTGAAGGCGCGGCGTGTCTCCCGGCATATCAACGGCTGGTGCGCGAAGGCTTTTTGAAATCGAGCGACAAAGTTGTGTTGTTCAACACCGGCTCCGGCCTGAAATATATTGACGTAATCGCTGAAGCGCTGAAGATCACGGCCGCGCAGCCGGCAACGCAGGTAAACGTACCGGCGTCGAGGAACATTGGGGGAATTATCCAGCCGTACTGACCATTCGGCGGCCAGTTCCACCAACAAAGCCAATGGCAAGACTAATTGCTGGTTGCTTCTTATGACCGACCGTCTCTACTATCACGACTCTTTTCTTAATGAGTTCGACGCCAGCGTCGTGGAATCCTTCGCGCGCGACGGCAAGCATGCCGTTGTGCTCGACCGCACCGCGTTCTATCCCACCAGCGGCGGCCAGGTGCATGACACAGGCACGCTGGTGATCGGCGGGAAGCAGAATCTTGCGGTGACGGATGTTGCCGACGACGAGTCTGGCCGCATCCTGCACTTTACCAGCGAGCCGCTTGCGCCCGGGACTGCGGTGCATGGCGCAATCGATTCCGCCCGCCGCCGCGATCATATTCAGCAGCACTCCGGACAGCATGTCTTATCGGCTGCTTTCATCCAGCTCTTCAATCTGCCTACGGTCAGCTTTCACATGGGCGAGGAAAGCTGCACCATCGACCTGGAAACCAGCGGTCTCAACGCCGTGCACGCACAAAAAGCGGAGCGGCTGGCCAACGAGGTGATTGCGGAGGATCGTCCGGTAAGCATTCGTTTTGTGCCGCTCGAAGAAGCGCGCCAGCTCGGCCTGCGCAAGCTGCCGCCGAAACAGACTGGCGATCTCCGGCTGATCGACATCAACAATTTCGATTTGACCGCGTGCGGCGGAACACACGTAAGGGCCACGGGGCAGATTGGCAGCATCCTGCTGCGCAAAATTGAGAAAGTGAAACAGGGCGTTCGCGTGGAGTTTGTCTGCGGCCTGCGGGCCGTGGCTGCCGCGCGCCGCGACTACACCACGCTGACCGAAGCTGCTGCCGTCTATTCCAGCCATATTTATGACGTGCCGGAGCAGATCCGCAAATCTCTGGCTGAAAGCAAGGCTGCGGGCAAGGCGCAGCACAAGCTGCTGGAAGAGCTGGCTGAATTGACTGCCGACCGCCTGCTGGCCCAGGCTGCGGGCCCGTCGCGCGTTATCATTCAGGTTTTTGGCGAACGCGACGCGATGTTCATCAAGTTGCTGGCGCAAAAACTCACGGCGGCCCAATCCAAAGTCACCGCTCTTCTGGCCTCCGGCGCCGGCCAGCCAACACTCGTTTTCGCGCAGA
This sequence comes from Candidatus Angelobacter sp., assembly GCA_035762225.1. Taxonomy (GTDB): domain Bacteria; phylum Acidobacteriota; class Terriglobia; order Terriglobales; family Acidobacteriaceae; genus Angelobacter. The sequence continues at coordinate 1,597 of DASTPO010000150.1, read as the reverse complement.
GCCCAGGCGGAAAAGCCAACATGGGCCAGCTCATGAAAGACGCGATGACCCAACTCGGTGGACGCGGCGGTGGATCGGCAGACATGGCGCAGGGCGGATTGCCCGGCGGTTCTGTCAATGAAGCAAAGCTGAAAGAAATTCTGGAAACAACAGCAGAGCGGATGAACTAGCTGGGTCACAGCACAGGCAGCTAATCTCGAGGATGGTTTTGAGAACTCGAGCGATTGGTGGATAGAAGATTGACGATTTTCAGCTTTTCCTCCTCCCGCGTCAAAAAGCTAAACTCCAGCCCGTCCGCGCAGGCCATCCCCAGGCCCAGGAGACGCGGGAAAGAATAGCCCTGGATTATTTCACCGCTAGCGGGATTGAGAGCATATGTTTCAAACGCAACACCTGCGGTATCGGAGATTCTGTGGGTATAGGAAATGATCCATTCATTCGGAGTCGTTTTTAGGTCGGCCAGGCTGTAGCCCTTGGGGACCTTTGGCGTCACGGTTCGCACATCGCCCCCCGCGGAAATCGAGAATATTGGCGCGCCGGCGACCTTGCGGAGCAGAAGAAGTCTTGGGCCGTCAGCCACAATCAGTGAAACACGAACTACATCCTGGAACCCTTCGCCAAAACGTTTGCCGTTCATGGGAAGGGCCACGTGGCCGCTCTTTTCCTCGGGCGTGCTCACCTGGCTCTCAAGTTGAATATCTCCTTCCAACTCGACATATCTCTGAAACTGTCCGTTGGATTTGACGAGCGCCAGGCGGACTTGATTGTCGGGTGTTGCGCCGGCAAGCAGAAAATCGCCGCCGGGAAAAACTCCGACCTGATACGGAGTAAAAGGCAGGTCGAGCCGGACGGCCCCGCGATACGAACCATCACGCCCAAAACGAACAATGAATTCCTGTATCGCCGCCATCCGCTGTTCTTCCGAATCGCCATTTGGCTTTTTCACGCGCAGGCTGTGCTCCTGTGGAGTTGAGCCTGAGGCCAGCATGTAAACGTCAGACTGGCTGACAAAGAAGGCACACGTCTTTGGGTTCAGGACATCATTGATCTTGTTGCTGGAGAAACGAATCACGTTTGTGCCGTCACTGGAGATGGAAACAAGATCGGAGATGCCAGACGTGTCTGCCATTCGTACAAAGATCGTACGGTCAGACGCGCAACGCACCGGCAAGGTGAGGAACGGATCGCAAGGCGCCGCAACTTCGACGGTGGAAACCACCTCCAGGGCGCTGGTGCGGATGCTCAACGCACTATCCCCGGGCGCGGGCGGCACGTTCGTCTCTTGGGCACTACACAACGACAGTGCCGCCATAAGCGTTAAAGAAGCTAAAGATGAAAGCTGCATTTGCGTCGCCCTACAATGAGAAAAAAGGCAGCGTGACAAACGAGAGGAACGCCTTCCACTCATTTTGCGCCTCTTGCGGGAAATGGCTGTGCAGATTCTATCTTTGCTCACTTTCTAAGGCAATCCACGCGTCAGGATAGGATTGGCCCTGAAAAAACACCAGGACAGTGTTTCGCCTTCCGCCACCCAGATGAACCCGCTACCCTCGAGATACTCTTGCGCGAAGTGGCATGCAACCTCTAAGCTTGCACG
>DASTPO010000149.1:0-11380 GCA_035762225.1 Candidatus Angelobacter sp. | reverse complement strand
GATTTTGTTCGCCCTTTTTTTCAAGGAGCACCAGCCTCATGAAAAAGCCACTCGTATTGCTGCTGAGCATCATGCTCGTGCTGTTGGCCCACGCGCAACAGCCGTCGATTCCGGACTCGCTGGCGGGTAAGAATACGGAAGCTGGTTCGGCGGCCGCAGCGGAACCCCATTTTGACGGCAAGAGCTGGTGGGGTTACGTGAAGGTGCTTGCCGCCGACGATATGGAAGGCCGCGACACCGGCAGCTTTGGCCTGCGTAAGGCTCAGGAATACGTGGTGGAGCAACTCAAAAACGCTGGACTGGAGCCGGTTGGATCGAAAGGGTTTTACCAGCCCGTGCAGTTCATCTCCAGCCAGATTTCGGAGATCGATTCCAGCCTTGCCCTGGTGCATAACCACCAACTGGAACCGCTCACCCTCGGCGAAGACGCCATCTTCAATACCCGCGTGGACCTTGCGCCATCTGTGGATGCCCCCATGGCGTTTGCCGGTTATGGTCTGTCAGTCCCGGAAAACAACTACAACGATTTTGCCGGACTGGACCTAAAGGGCAAAGTCGCAGTGATCCTGAGCGGTTCGCCCGAGCAAATTCCTGGCGCCCTGGCTTCGCACTACCAAGCGGCGGGCGAGCGATGGAAGGTGTTATACAAGGCCGGCGCCGTTGGAGTGATTACAATCCCAAATCCAGCCGCCATGGACATTCCGTGGTCTCGGATTGCTGCGAACCGGGCCCATCCCAGTATGGCTCTGAAAGGCCAGGAATTTGATGAGACCGCTGGTGAAGAACTCGCGGTCACGTTTAATCCCGCGCAGGCGGCCAAGCTGTTTGCAGGTTCCGGGCACACTTTCCAGGAGATTCTTGATCTGGCGCAGGAGCGCAAGCAGCTTCCAAGGTTTCCACTCGCCGTAAGCATCAAGGCAAGGGCCACTGTAAATAAGAAGAAGGTTGAATCTGCCAATCTGATTGCCCGCCTTCCCGGCAGCGACCCGAAATTGAAGAGCGAATACGTGGTACTGTCGGCACACCTCGACCACATCGGCATTGGCGAACCGATCAAGGGCGATCGCATCTATAACGGCGCTATGGACAATGCGGCCGGCAGCGCGGTATTGCTCGATCTCATCGCCGCATTCAAGCAGTCTGGGCGGAAGCCAAAGCGCTCCCTGCTGTTTGTGTTTGTTACCGGAGAGGAAAAAGGCCTGCTGGGCTCACGCTACTTTACTGCTCATCCAACAGTGAAGCCAGGATCGATGGTGGCGGACGTCAACATCGATATGTTCCTTCCAATTGTGCCGTTGAAAGTGCTCACAGTCTACGGCCTGGCGGAATCCGACCTGGGCGACGCGGCTCGGGAGGTGGCGCAGGCGCAGGGAGTACAGGTGCAGGCCGATCCGGAGCCACAGAGAAACTCTTTTATCCGCAGTGATCAGTACAACTTTATTCGGCACGGAATCCCCGCGCTGTCGATGGGCGTGGGCTTTGAAAAGGGATCGCCCGAGCAGGAGGTCTTCAAAAACTGGCTCACGCAGCGCTATCACGCGCCGTCAGACGATATTGATCAGCCAGTCGATCTTGCGGCTGCGGGCAAGTATGAGGAGATTGTCCGCGCCCTGATGCTGCGGACAGCCGATGAGCAGGGCCGACCGCAATGGAAATCCGACAGCTTCTTCCGTCGCTACGCGCCGATGTCGTCCGCCAGATTTTAACCCGGCAACGAAAAAGCCCTGCCTTGCGGCAGGGCCCGTGCTGGCTCATCCGATCTTGAATTCTATTTGCAGATGGTCCCGACGCCGATGCTGGAAAGCGCCTGGCACATATCAGCGCGGCCATGTCCCATTTGCGGCACGGCAACACCGCGAGAGATCGCATTGGCTACATCACCCGGTTTGTAGGTAGGCCTGGCTTGAAGCACCAGCGCCGCCTCGCCCGCGACCAGCGGCGCGCTGAACGACGTTCCCCATCCAGCAGCATAATTGCCTCCGGGGTACGTAGTAACAACGCCCTCACCCGGGGCAGCGACAAAGACCGCATTCGTGCCGAAATTGGTGAACGTGCTCTTGGCATCGTTGTTGCTGGTTGAGCCTACGCCGATCACCGAGTTATAAGCGGCCGGATACACCAGAACCTGCTGGCCGTCATTTCCGGAAGCCGCAACCAGAACCACATTCTTGTTGAGCGCGTATTGGATCGCGTTTTGCAGAGCAGATGAGTTTTCTGAAATCTCAAAGCTCATGCTGATCACGTTGGCGCCCTGATCGGCAGCGTAATAGATGGCTCGTACAATGTTGAACAGATCAGAGCTGCCATCTCCGGCAAAGGCCTTCAGAGGCATGATCGTTGCTCCGGGCGCAACCAGATGCACCAGACCCGCGGTCATGGTGCCGTGTCCAAACGCTCCGGGCCGGCCGTCCAGAATACTGGTGGTGGATTGGCTCAGAATTGCGGCCGTGGATGAATTCATGATTACCACGTTCTGGCCGTCCAGAATGCTGGTTGTGGATTGCGTCAGGGCTGCCGCGGCGGCCGGATTGAGATCAACCAGTTCCGACGCGCTGGTGGTGTTGTTAATGAAGTTGAATCCGGGCAGCAAGACCGAGTGAAGCGCCGGATGGGAAACATCGACGCCGGTATCGATCAGCGCGACGACTACGCCTGCCCCGGTAAGTTTGCTGTTGCTTTGGACGTCACGATCGCGCGTCACCGCCATCGCGGGTTGCTGCACATAGTTGCTGGCCACCGCGGAGCCGAAATAGTTTATGACCGTGCGGCCTGGCAGGCCATCCAGGATCGACGTAGTGGATTGGGTAAGGTTCGCAATGGTGGCGCCGGAAAGCTCAGGAACGCCGAGCGCGCGATTCGCTTCAAAACTCTGCACATCGGAATCGGTTGCGATCGCGGGATCTACCGAGAATGTGGAAACCAGAAATACGCCGTGCTGTGAAAGTTGGGTGACCTGAGTAAGGCCGTGGCGGCCGCATACGTCCTGGACCTTGCTTGGCGATGTCACTAAGACATAGTGATCCTGGGAAGCCAGTGGCAATCCCGCCAGCAAGACTGCGGCACACAAAATCCTAGCAAGCACCCTGAAAAGCGACATTCTGTTCGTCCTCTGAGCGTCCCGTAAACGACCCAGAGGCTCCCTTCGGGTTGATCCGTCAAACTGGGGACAGTATAGCGAGACTCTGTTTTTCTCAGACAAGCAAAATTTATGACACCGACGAAATGTGTTCTACAAAGGCGAACACAAAGCGTCGAATGCCAGCTCGGCGCCATTGGCTTGATTTCTGAGTGGTCAATCTAAGTAGCTGATTTAAATGGGTTTTAAGAAGGAAGAAGAAACCATGCGCAGCACGGAACCGAGCCGGGAACGTAAATCATCTAACCAGAGCGTTACATAAAAAGAAGCTTAGAAACGGCCGAAATTGGCCAAAAAAATTAGACTTGCTAATAAATTTTCTGGGGTCAGAGGGAAAAGCAGAGCAGGCTTAGTTACGGAGCGATCTTGGAGGTGCCGCTGGTGCCACTCGTACCGCTGGTGCTGGTGGTGCTGCTGCCCACCAGGTTCATCAGAGATTGATAGAGATCAATGCGGCCGTAGCCCATGTCACTAATTTGTTTAGTCTTGGAGAGCGCGTTGGTGATATCGCCCGGTTTAGCCAAAGGACGAACCTGAAGCACCAGCGCCGCTGATCCTGCCACCATGGGCGCGCTGAATGACGTTCCCCACCCCGCCGCGTAGTTGCCGCCAGGATACGTCGTGATCACACCTTCCCCGGGAGCCGCGAACGTGACTACGCCGGAGCCAAAATTAGAAAAAGTGCTGCGCGTATCGATACTCGTGCTGGAACCGATGCCCTGAACTCCGCCGATGCTCGCGGGGAATACCAGAGTCTTGATGCCGTCGTTGCCGGAGGAAGCCACCACGGCCACGTTCTTGCTCAGTGCATATTGCACCGCCGCAGTCAGGCCCGGTGAAGCCTGGCTGAGGCTGAAACTCATGCTGATGACGTTGGCGCCGTTGTCGGTCGCGTAATAAATGGCGCGGATGATGTCGGAGAGATTCGAAGAACCATCAGCACGAAAGGCCTTCAGCGGCATGATCTTTGCCGTGGGAGCCACCAGATGCACAATTCCGGCTGTCATGGTGCCGTGACCGAACTCGGCCATTGAGCTATCCAGGATCGAGGTCGTCGACTGGTCCAGAATCGATGTCGTGCTCTGGTTCAGGATCGCCACCGCGGAGCCATTCAGCATCAGGGTGTTTTGCGCGTCGAGAATGCTGGTGGTGGACTGTTGCAGCTGCGCTGCCATGGCTGGATTAAGATCAGCCAACTCCGAGAAGCCCGGTATGTCACGCGTGAAATCGTAGCCTGCAACCAGCGCTCCCACCAGGGCCGGATGATTTGGATCCGCGCCGGTATCGATGATTGCAACTGTGCCAGCGCCGGTCAGCTTTGTACTGTTCCGCGCATCTCCAAGCCGGATAATGCTGGTGGCGGTTTGCGTGGTGTAGTTGCTGGGAACGATGCTGCCAAAGAAGGAGACCAGGGTGCGTCCAGGAAGCGAATCAAGAATGCTGGTGGTGGATTGCGTCAGAGTGGCCTGGGTTGCGCCGTTCAGCTCGGGCAGGCCTGGATGTTGTTCCGGCTCAAAGCCCGTTACCAGCACGTCTGATTCGACCTCGATTTCCACGTCATTAACACTGGAGGAAGGCGAGGTGACCAGCATGACGCAGTTGGTGCCGTCAAAAAGCTCTTTGACTACAGACAGGCCGTGGCGGTCAATTACGCCCTGCATATTGCTGGGAGAAGCCGTGAGGATATAGCTGGTCTGCGCCACCATCGGCAGGCTGAACAGCAGACCCAACATCATCAGAAATCGGAGGTTCCTCATTGTCGGCTACCAGTGATCCATTCACTTTCGATTAATACAGCGGCGTTTGTCCCAACTGCACTTCCAGCTCCTGGCCCTTCGCCTCAAGTGGCACCAGCAGGCGCAAATCGCTTTCTGGAACATATTCCAGCTGAAACTCGCCAAAAGTGTTGCTGATCGAGCGGGTCAGTTCGCGATTCCCGGCCACAAGAATTACCGGCACGTTCGCCAGCGTATCTTCCGGAGCATTCTGGTTGGCGATTTGCCCCACCAACACCATGCTGGCTGAACCTTTTTCGTGCTCAAAGCGTAGATCGACGGAATATTCACCGGCATGAAACAGGACCTGCCGGTTAATCTGGTGTGTTCCCCGAACGCCGACGGGCTGGGGATCATTGATGCTGTCGTAAACGAGACTGCCCAAAAGGCGCTGAAAGGCGCTACGACGCGGGGTTCTGGTCAGGGCCACAAGCGCTTTTACCTGCAATTCCGCGGCGCGGGGCACCTGAAAGGTGGCCTCACGCAGGCAGATGGTCGCGAATCGCGACAACAGGCCTTGAACTTTCTCGCACTTGGAGCATCCGGCTTGCAGATGAGCCTGCATTTCCTGGCTCTGCTGGGCAGAGACTACGTCTCGGACGTAATCAGCCCACTCGGTAATGTCGAAATGGCGCACTTGAGTCATATTTGACTTTTCTATCGTCTCTTACAAAATTCAACAAAGGGGAGTACGGCTTCCGGGTCCGTATTCCCCTTTTAGCAGTCGACGGATGAGCCTGCTTCTGGCTATAAGAGTCTCTAATGGAACCAAAAATATAACCTCACGCCGATTTTTTTATCGTCATGAGTACTTTCCTACCAGGGCAAACGCCGCCCAATAGTAGGGATGACGGTGTTTTTCCTTCAAATTCATCACAGCAGTTCGTAACGCATTCGCCTTGTTGGCCGAACTCTTGTAGTTCCTGTAAAAGTCGCCCATGAATTCAGCGGTGCTCTGGTCATGCACTTCCCACAGGCTGACCAGCAACGTCTGGGCCCCGGCATATAAGAGGCCGCGTACCAGGCCGATCAGCTCATCGCCTCCAATTACTACGTTCATTCCCGTACCACACCCGCTCAACGTGACCAGTTCAGCATCAAACTGCAACTGGTACAAATCAAAAAGACTTAACAACGATTTGCCCAGACGGATCGACGAAAACATGGGGTTGTCCTGGCGAAAATAACCGTGGGTGGCAATGTGAATAAATCGGCTGGTCGGGCCGAAGGCACGCAACTGCTCTTCGGTAGCTTCGTCGCCCAGAAACAACCTTGCTCCACCCATGGCTTCCGAGACATAGCGAGCTTCGTCCGCGATAAATGGCGCGCGGGCGTCGGGCACGGCCAGAACCAGCGTCTCGCCTTCCGTTCCCTGCTGGCTCTTCTCCTGGCACGCGGCAAAAACCGTGCTGCTGGGCGCGTAAGAAATGGAGAAGTCGTCAATCAGATACCGCTGGCCGTCAGAGAGCGCATGAAATGGCAGGTAGTGCAAAAATGCGTGCGGGACGATGATCAGATGTTCGGCGGACAACTGTTGCCGCACCGGCGCGATCAGCAAGGAATAAAGCTCTTCCAAGTGTGCCTGTGTTGCCTCCAGCAGCCGCTTCTGCAGTGGCCTGGTGTAATCATCGCCCAGCCGGAACTTCGCCAGTTGAAGTTGCAGTAGCCGCAGCTTCTCGCGCACCGGCTGCACATCGCCCAGAGGCAGTATCTTGAACTGCGTGCGTGATACCAGACAGACGTAGAAGCGATTGCGCGCAGTATAGTACTCCAGCAGAATGGAATTCTCCGGCAGCAAACGCTGCAAGTCTTCCACCGGGACAGTTTTTGCGTTTTGCAGGCTGGCAAACTCACGATCGACGCTTTGCACCTGCGAGAACGCCTTCACCAGGGCGTCTTCATACTTTCGGCTCAACAGGCGCAGTTGCTGGATCTTTTCCGCCGACCCGCCTTCGCGGCTCAGCTCTTCGAGCTCAATCTGGTGATAGGTCCAGTTGAGCTTCTGGCGCAGATCGCGGAACTCTCCCATCGCGGGAGAAAGCGTCTCAGCCCCTTTGGACGCAATCGACGATGCGCGAAATGCGATCAGGTCAGCAAGGCTGCGCGATTTTGCCTGCTCGATATATCCAAATGCCTCCCGCTGTGCGCGCGCACTGAAGCTGATTGCCAGAGAGGTGATCACCAGCCCCTCATAGACTGCCAGCTTGTTCTTAAGGAAGGCGATCTTTAGCTCTTCCTTGCCCAGATGGCTGCGCAGGTCTTCCAGCTTCTTAAACGCATGCTCGTAAGCGTGACGGGCCAGTTCCGTGTTGCCGCTGGCCTCCTCGGCCTGGCCCAGCATGAAATAGGCCTGGTAGGTCGCCGGAGAATCAATGTGCGTGAGCCGGGAGAGCGCCGCGCTGCAATAGCTCCGCGCCTCTTCCGGGTCTGATCCCCTGAGTTCAATGGCCGCCAGCAGAAGTTCGCACAACGCCGCCTTTGATGCCAGTGCAGAGTGGGCAAAATATTCCAGCGCGGACTCCGCCAGGTCCTCCGCCTGATCGTTCTGACCCTCTTCATACAAAACCAGCGCTTTGTAGAGATCGATGAGCGCCGGCCAGAGTTCATTCTGTTCTCTTACAAACAGTTCGCGCGCCTGATCAAACACCTCCAGCGATTGCTCGCAGTGTCCCTGCTGGCTGATGGCGATGGCTGAAAACGCGGCTGCTTTGGCAGCCTCATACTTCATGCCCAGCTCGCGGAAAGCGTTGAACGCATCCTGGGCCAGCTCCGTACCGCCCTCTGTCAGGTTCAGTTCGAGATAAATCTCTGACTCATCGAGATCGCACAACGCCTGGTGATACCGGTCGCCGAGCTTCTCGCATAGGGCGCGCGTCTGATCATAGAGTTCGATGGCGCGAAGATATTCGCCGCGCAGGTAGTGCAGATACGCTACGTTATAGTCGGCTTCCGCCACCAGCAGGGAAAAACCGTGCTCCTGGCAATGCTGTCGGGCGAGGCGGTAGGTGCCTTCGGCGTGCGGAAAGTCGTTAAGGCTGATATAGCAGACAGCCAGGTTTCGGAGCACCGCGGCGATATCCAGCGGCTCGCCGCATTGCAGAAATTCTCCGTAAGCCTTCTCATACAGCTCCACTGCTTCCTGAAACCGGTCCTGGCGGTAATAGATGTTGGCAATGTTGCTGTCCAGCCGCGCCAGCCTCAGCCGGTCTTTATGAGCATGGAAGATGCTGCGCGCCTGCTCGCCCAGGCGGAACGCGCGTTCGTACTGGCCGTCATAGATCAGGCTTTGCAGGGCGCCGCTGATAGTGCGCGCGTAATCCACGTCACGCCCGGTTTCTTCAAAGATCTGCAGCGCCTTTTCGTACTCCCGGATGGCGTATTGGTATTTTCCCGTGAGGTACAGAACATGGCCCACGGCGCGGGCGCTCTGCGCGGTGCAATATGGGTCGTGAATCTCTTCGGCAATCCAGGCGCCGGCCTGCGCCAGCCGCTCGGCTTTCTGAAGATCCACGCGCGCAAACGTGACCACCGCTGTATAGAGCGAGTCAACCGCCTCCCGGGAGTGGGCCTGGGATTGCCTGGCCAGAAAAGCGCGGCGCTGCGCCTCGTCGGCAACCGAGGCAAGGTCAATGATCCATTGCTCCAGCCCAAAGTTGGCGCCCTGCTGTGACATTTAGAATCCCAGCTCCGCCAGTATCTTCTGCAAACGGTTCAAGCAACGCCCGCGAATGAAGCCGATGGACCCAGTTGCCAGACCCAGCTTTTGTGCCACCTCGTTGTAAGGGACAGGCGGCTGCTCATAGAAGAGCAGCTTTACCAGCTGGGCGCAGCGCGGGGTGAGCCGCTCAATTGCGTCACGGACTGCCTGCTCTTCCTGGACTTCCTGCATGATCTGCGGAGCTGCGGCAATTTCTTCCGCCACCTCCTGCTCCATGGCGTCCAGCTCGACATCCTGCTTGGTGTGTTTCTTGACGTGAAAGCATTTGTGGGTCGCAACCGTGATCAGCCAGGAGCGCAGCGACTCAATCTTCCGGAGTTTGCCCAGGTTGGTGAAAAGGTCAATGCAGACATTCTGGAAAATGTCTCCCGCTTCGTCCGGGCTGAACCCATACTTCACCGGAACGGAGTAGATCAGCCGCTTGTATTTGTCGATGAGCGTGGTCCATGCGCGCTCATCGCCGGCCAGGCACTCCTGTACCAGCCGTTCGTCCTCAGCCGCTGTCTCCCGGGTTGTGGATAAAGAAATTTCCTTGGCGTTGTCGTCCATTCACTGTTTTCCGGCGGGGGTGCGCCAAAACAACTCATCTGCGTTCCAAAAAGTATACTGTTCAATGATGGCGGGACGGAAATTACCCAGGTTTTCCTGCGCTCCTACCAGGATGTTGGGACTGGCCAGGTACACCATGGGAAGTTCCTGGGCCAGAACTTCCTGCACGCGGTCATAAATCTTTCTGCGTTTTTCGTAATTGATGGTCACCAGTTGCTTCTGCATCAGCTGGTCGAGTTCGGCTTCCCACGGTGTCGCAGGGGTCTTTTCTCCAAGGTGCCAAAGATGGGTCTGCCCGTTGGACATCAGAATGTTCATGTCGGGCGTGGGATCGGCATCGCCACTGACCAGCCCCATCACGATAGCTTCATAGTCATGCGTGTTCAGCACACGGTCGTTGGCCGATCTGGACTCCATAGGCACGACGTGCGCGGACATCCCAAGCTGCTTGAGGTCTTCCTGCACCATGGTGGCGATCTGCCCGCGCTGCGTGCTGCTGGCACTCACCACGATAGTGAATTCCACGGGCTGCCCCCCGGAATCAATCAGAGAACCATCAGCCTTCCAGGAAAAGCCTGCGGCTTTCAGCAGCTCACGTGCTTTAGGCAGCGATCGCACGGTGGCGGGAATGGCCGCGTCAAACCATTGTTTGTTTCCAGGACTCACATGCGTGGCCAGCGCGACGCCGCGATTGTGATACACCAAGCGCAGAATAGCGGTTCGATCGATGGCCGCCGAAACCGCCTGCCGGAAACGCACGTCACGAAACCACTTCTGCCGCCGCGCGACCTCGGGAAAACGCCCGGCAACATCGTCGTTCAGATTGAACATCAGAAAGTTGTATTCCAGGCCCGGACCTACGTCATAGAGTTTGAAATGCCGTGATTTCTGTTCCGGCTCCAAAGCATTGAAGTTGTCCGCGCTGAGCCCACTGATAATCTGCGAGTCTCCCGCCTGAAAGCGGATCACCTGCGCATCCTGACTGGGAACCACCACAAACGTCAGCAGGTCGAGATAGGGCAGCCTCTGCCCCTTCGCATCCACCTTCCAGTAATTAGGGTTGCGCTCCAGGACGATCCGGTCGCCGGGAATCACCTGCTTCACGCGAAAGGCCCCGAGGCCGGCCATCTGATCAGGCGGCGTGCTCAGCGTCCAGTCCTGGCTGAGCTTGCCGGCGAGATAGTCCTTCTCCAGCAGGTGCCGGGGAAGAATTGCCAGGCCGTCAAAGACCCGCTCCGCGGCTGAATAAGGCGCGGGAAAGGTAAAACGGACGGTGAAAGCATCCAGTTTTTCCAGCTTGATCGGATGCCCTGCGATGATCAGCAGATCACGCTCGGGCGAATGCACCTGCTCATCAAGATAAACGCGGAAGGAAAAGATGACGTCATCGGCATCAAACGGAGCCCCATCAGAGAAGCGCAGCCCGCGACGAAGCTTGACCGTCATCTGTGTTCCGTCTTTTGAGATTGTCCATGACTTGGCCAGGGCCGGTTCTGTCTTCTGTGTGGCGCGGTTGATGTGGATCAGGTCAGCCATCAGGCGCGCGTTGATGCCCACGGCATTTTGGTCAATCGCAATTGCCGGATTGAAGGTGCGCGGCTCAGAGCGCTGGGCAATCACCAGGTTCCCTCCCCGGTTCCCAGGCTCGGAGGTGGTGCGCAAAAGATCTTCCGGCACGTTCGCTTGCGAGTAAGCAAGCGACGGCAATACCACCACGGCACACCACAGAATTGAGCGTACCAAGATCAAAAAAGGACCAGCTTTCTGGGGGATCAAACGTTTGATTTTACCCGCTCCTCCAGCGTCTCCGCCAGTGAGTGATAGGCCAGGAACACTGGTATCGGGACCAGACCGGGCAGGAGCATCCACCAGTATGAAACCAGCACATGGTATTGCTGCGCCTGGGCCAGCATATTGCCCCAGCTGGGGAAAGGTTCGCCAATGCCCAGGCCGAGAAATGAAAGTATTACCTCGGCCAAAATGAACTGCGGTATCAGCACCGTCATTTGCGTCAACAACACACGGAATGTAAGTGGCATGAGATGACGCCGCAGCAAGTAGGCCCGGGACGCGCCAAAGCCCCGCGCCGCCAGAACAAAATTGCGCTCGCGCGCGCTGAGCACCACGCCGCGCACCAGTCGGGCCGGGCGTCCCCAGCCCACCACCCCGATCACCGCCACCACCAGCAGAAACGCCGTTAAC
>DASTPO010000148.1:0-4550 GCA_035762225.1 Candidatus Angelobacter sp. | reverse complement strand
AACCTTATTCCCGCGATTTCCGTGTGAAAGCCGTGTCGCACATGCCAGGCAATCGCCGACAGCTCATTGTAGGAATATCCGACAACGGCGACCGTAGCAGCCAGCGCCAGCATGATCCATCCATATACTTTGAGGCGTGCCTTCACATCACCACCGTGTGCTTCTTGGCAATATCCGCGGACATCTGCACCACCGCATCCAGCGGTTTCTTGAGCGGCACATCCGCGCCATGCGCGGCCAGAGCCTGTACTGCGATCTCGGTCGGAATATTGCCGATCATCGCATCCTGGGCAAACGGGCAGCCGCCCAGCCCGCCGATGGCCGAATCAAATCGCCGGCAGCCCGCGTCGTACGCGGCAATAATTTTCTCCGCCGCGCCGGCCCTGGTGCTATGCAGATGCGCGCCGATCTCGAGATAGTCATACTTGGTGAGCACCGCGGAAATAAGTTCGCTTACCTCCTGCGGCGTCGCCAAGCCAACCGTGTCCGCCAGGGAAATCTGCGTGATATTCATGTCCGCCAGAATGCCCACGGCCTCCACCACCTCGCCGGCATTCCACAAATCGCCATACGGATTGCCAAACGCCATCGAGATATACGCCACCACGTCCAGTCCTGCGGCATCTGCCTTCAGCTTGATCTGCTCCAGTTCGTCGGCGGCTTGTTCCAGCGTCTGGCGCTGGTTGCGCTCCAGAAACGTGGGCGAGACTGAGTAAGGAAATCCCAGTGTGCGCACCGCATCCGTAGCGATAGCCCGGTCCGCTCCCTTCTGGTTCACCACGATGCCGATAATCTCCACGTCATCCGGCGGGTCCAGTTGCTGCAACACGTCTTCTGAATCCGCCATCTGCGGGATGGCTTTGGGCGAGACGAATGACGCGGCGTCAATGTGCTTGAACCCCGCTCCTATCAGGGCGCGCAGATACTGCACCTTGACGGCCGTAGGAATCTGGCCTTTCAGGCCCTGCCATGCGTCGCGGGGACATTCGATGATTTTTACTTCATTCGCCATAAAATCAAAACCTACCACGGAGGCACCGTCAGCCTATTCACCGCGGAGGCGCGGAGACGCGGAGTCAAAAACTTTCCTTACAATTCCCTGTCGCAAAATAGGCACGTTGAAATTAATGATGAAGCCAACCGGCTTGTCCAGCAGCTTTAGATACGTAAGAAGCTGGGCTTCGTGAATGGCAAGGACACGTTCAACGCACTTCAACTCGAGGATCACGACGTCCTCAATGATCAAATCAAGCCGATAGCCACAGTCAAGGGACACTCCTTTGTAAATTACCGGCACTGTAACTTGTCGTTGAAAACCTAGCCCACACAAGTGCAGTTCATGACAGAGACATTCTTCGTAAACGGATTCCAGCAGCCCTGGCCCCAGCGCTTTGTGCACTTCAATGGCAGCACCAATGATTTGCTCAGTCAGCGCTTCATGGATCAGCTTTCTTTGCGCCCCTACTCCTCCGTCTTGATCAGAGTGAATCACAATCCTTTCCTCTCTCCGCGCCTCCGCGCCTCCGCGGTGAGCATTCTCTTTTGCGTGTCTCCGTGGTAGGTTTAAGTCTGCAAAACCCCAACCTTAAACTCCTTCACCTCGGGATTCAGGCTCGCCGCTTCCAGCGCGGTGATCAGCGTCTGGCGCGTCTCCATGGGATCGATGATCTTGTCGATCCACAGCCTGGCCGCGCCGTAGCGCGGATCAGTCTGGTGGTCATAGGTGGCTTTGGTGGTGTCGAACAGTTCCTTGCGCTCGGCTTCGCTCAGTTTTTTTCCGCCGCGTTCCAGCTGCTTGATCTTGATCTCCACCAGCGTTCCTGCCGCTGCCGCGCCGCTCATCACCGCATAGCGCGCGGTGGGCCAGGCAAAAACAAATCGGGGATCATAGGCCTTGCCGCACATGGCGTAATGCCCTGCGCCAAAAGACCCGCCCACAATCATCACGATCTTCGGCACCACGGAGTTGGCCACGGCGTTCACCATTTTGGCTCCCGCCTTGATGATGCCGTCCCACTCCGCGTCGCGACCCACCATGAAGCCGTTCACGTCATGCAGAAAGACCAGCGGCACCAGGTTCTGGTTGCAGTCCATGATGAAGCGCGCAGCCTTCTCCGCGCTCTCGCTGTAGATCACCCGGCCAAATTCCACGCGCTTGTCGCCGGAATGAGGATCGGTCTGCTGCACCGGCAGGGCCTGGTTGGCGACGATGCCCACGGCAAACCCGCCGATGCGCGCCATCCCGCAGACGACGGTCTTGCCGTACTCGGCTTTGTACTCGTCAAACTTTCCGCCATCCACCACGCGCGCGATGATCTCTTTCATGTCATAAGGGCGCATGCCGTCCGACTCGAAGATTCCGTAAATCTCTTCCGCCGCATACGCCGGCGGCTCTGCCTTGGTGCGATTGAACGGCGCCGTGGGCTTTTGTCCCAGCTTGCCGGCTACGGAACGCAGCCGCTCCAGGCAGATGTGATCATTGGGTTCGCGATAGTCGATGGTGCCCGCAATCTGCGCGTGCATCTGCGCGCCACCCAGCTCTTCCGCCGAATACTTGGCCCCGATGGCGGCCTGCACCAGTGCCGGCCCGGCCAGAAACAGCCCGCTGCCTTCAGTCATTAATATGGTGTCGCACATCACCGGCAGGTACGCGCCGCCGGCCACGCACATGCCCATAATGGCCGTGATCTGCGGAATTCCCATGGCGGACATGACCGCGTTGTTGCGGAACACGCGGCCAAAATCGTCGGTATCCGGGAAAACGTCTTCCTGCAGCGGCAGAAACACGCCGGCCGAGTCGACGAGATAGATCGTGGGAATATGATTTTCAATGGCGATGTTCTGCGCCCGGATCACCTTTTTCGCCGTCATGGGGAAAAACGCGCCGGCCTTGACCGTGGCATCGTTGACGATCAGCATGTAGAGCCGTCCGTGGATGCGGCCCAGCCCGGTGACCACGCCGGCTGAAGGCGCGCCGCCCCACTCTTCATACATTTCGTAGGCGGCATAGAGCCCGAGCTCGAAGAACTCGGTATCGCGGTCGATGAGCAGGTTGATGCGCTCGCGCGCGGTCAGGCGCTTCTTGTTGTGTTGTGACTCGATGGCCTTTTCGCCGCCACCCAGCCGTATCTGCTCTTCTTCATTGCGCACGGCGGCCACCAGCTCAGCCATGGCGCGCATGTTCTTCTCAAAGCGGGTGGAGGTAGCGTCGATTTTGCTGGGAAGCTTGGGTATCTGATCGGCCATAGGCGTTGGGCAAACTACCTAGATTAAATGACGGGAAGAAAGCCGCGCAAACGCCTGTCGCACCGGGTCTTCCGCGATCTTATCCACCAGCCCGATCCTCAACGCTTCATCCGCCTTCACCAGTTCCGCCATCAGAAACATCTGCATGGCCCGCGCCTTGCCGATCAGGCGCGGCAGCCGCTGCGTGCCGCCCCAGCCGGTCATCACCCCCAGGCTGGCGCCGCGATGTCCAAAAACGGCATTGGGCGCGGCGATGCGATAGTGGCAGGCCAGCGCCATGTCCATGCCTCCGCCCATGCAGTAGCCGCGAATGGCCGCAATCACGGGAACGGGAAACTGGTCGATTGCCTGCATGAGGGCCTGTCCCTGACGTGAAAACTCAAAGGCCTGAGCGGCCGTAAGCACGGAGATTTCATTCAGGTCAGCGCCTGCGGAAAAGAATTTGTCATTGCCGGCGAGGATAAGCCCTTTGAGATTACCGCGCTCAGCCTCATTCCTGCACTCTTCGATCGCGCTTTGCAGTGCGCGGATGCGGGAGATGCCCAGCTTGTTGGTTCCGTCGCTCGACGTGAGTCGCAGGACGGCGCAATCATGGTTGCGCTCCGAGGTAAAAAAGTCGCTGCTTCTCTGGCTGATGATTTCTGCGTGCCTCCGTGGTGGGCGCCCTTCAGTAAAAGTCGCTGCAGCTCAAAAAGAAGCCGCAGGTCTTGCACACCATCTTGCAGCGCGATTCGCACATCTGCGTGCCGCAGTTGGGGCAATAACTGGAAACATCGGTCTTCACGCTCGGCGTTGAGCCGGACTTTGCTTTTTCAACCTGTCCGTTCGCCGGTGCATTCGATCGCGGTTCTTCGTTCATCCTCCGCAGTGTAAACCCTTCCCGAGGCGGCAGCGGGCCAAAAAACACCGGCAACAGCTCTGGTCCGGCAGACATCTGACTAAGCGGGCTTTTCATCTCCGCCGTAAGGACTGCCGAAGAGTGAAACTTACCCTGTTTGGCCTGACCATCTCCTCTTCCTGGGGCAATGGACATGCTACGCCTTATCGCGCCATCCTTCGCGCGCTGCATCGCATGGGCCATCAGGTCGAGTTCTTCGAGAAGGACGTTCCCTACTACAGCTCGCGCCGCGACTTCAGCTCATGCGATTATTGCCGCCTCACGCTCTACACTGACTGGCAGCAAATTCGCCGCCAGGCGCTGGCCGCCGCCGCCGATTCTGATGTGGTCATGACCGCCAGCTTTCTTCCGGAAGGCCGGTCCATCAACGATGAAATCCTCAGCCTTTCGCGTCCGCTGCTGGCCT
>DASTPO010000147.1:0-13905 GCA_035762225.1 Candidatus Angelobacter sp. | reverse complement strand
AGGGCCAGCGCGTTCAGGGCCGCAGCTTTGGCTTTCGGCATAAACTCCTGTTGCGGCGCTGCATACCAGGTACTCATCAATCCAAAGGTGTCCGCCAGGCCCGCGTAAGCACTCGCATAGCCTGGATCCTTCGCGATCGCCTGCTGGAAATAACTCGCAGCGTGCAGGAAGCCGGCCCTCGTCCTCTTATTCCAGAAGTACCGGCCCTTGAGATAAAAATCGTAAGCTTCATAGGAAGCCGTGGAGTGAGTTGGGGCAAGATGACTTGCCGCTTTCATGCCGTTGCCCTCACCCAGGCTTATCTGAATCTCATCGCCGATCTCCTGGGCTATTTCGCTCTGGAGCGCCAGCGAATTGTTCAGCTCGCGGTCATACTCCCGTGCCCAAAGGTGCGACTGGTCTTTTACCTGAATGAGTTCCGCGGTGATGCGTACCCGGTTTGAATCACGCCGTACACTGCCTTCCATCACATACTGCACTCCCAAATCACGCCCGACCTGGTCCAGCGGCTTCGGGCTCACCTTGTAGGGCATGATGGATGTTCTGGCTATGACTCCCAGATGTGCATGGTTGAGGCGAGTCAGTTCGGCGATCATCTCTTCCGTAAGTCCGTCGCTGAAGTAGTCCTGTCCGGGATCTCCGGTGAGGTTCTGAAAAGGCAAGATGGCCACCATGACGCGCGGGGCCGGCGCATTACTTTTCGCCGCCTTGCGTCCCCATTGGAAGTAACCGGCTACCAGGCCTGACAATATCAGCGCCATTCCGATCACTAACGCCCGCAAGCCCCGGCGCGTCGAAGCTGGAGCTTCCGTGGTTGGGTGAACATCCGGTGTTTTTTGATCCGGTGTGTGAAAAGATGCTGGGCTCATCCGTTTCACATCGGCCAAGAAGCGGTAGCCACGGCTGCCTACAGTTTCGATAAAACGCGGATTGCTCGCCGAGTCATTCAGCACAGTCCGGAGCTTGTTGATGGCGCTGCTGATGTTGTGATCAAAATCAACAAAGGTCCCGTCCGGCCACAACCGCTGGCGCAGTTCATCACGGCTGATGATGTCGCCCGGTCGCTCCAGCAAACAAACCAGCAGCTGGAACGGCCTTTCCTGCACTTTGAGCCGCGCGCCGTGTTTGCGGAGTTCACCCCCGGAGAGATCAACTGTGAAGACTCCAAATTCATAGCTCCGGATGGGCTCGGCCGCACTTGCCATTCTTTTCCCTTTGAGCTTGGCGCTAAACCGGGTGGGCAGCCGTCAGTCTAGCACACGACAGGTTGATGATTCCTGCAGATAAACGCCGTTATTTGAGCAACTTGGTTGATGATCCACAAATGGTTCAAGGATGAACCCCTAAGTATTGACCTTGTGTGCCCGGTGGCCCCAGATTAACACCGGAAAATTTCCGCGAGACCCGGAAATGAGGAAAGGTTGGTACTAAAATGCACGCCAAATTCTATTGGGTAGCGCTGCTGTTGCTGGCGATGTCGGGAGTTCCCGCTTGTGCCCAGTTTGAAATCAGTCCCGATCACTTTGATGACAATCCGTCCAGCAGCCAGCAGGGTGGCCATTCCAATTGGGTAGCCACGCTTAAACTACAGATCGCGGAACAGAAAAAGCTGCTGGCTAGTTACCAAGACCGGCTTTTAAAAAAGTCTGCCCTGGTGACAAAAGCGCGGGAAGCTCTCGAAAATTCGCCCAGTGCCACTGTACGCGACGACCTGCTCAGGCAGAAGAGCGAACTACGGGAACTGCGCCTGTCCCTGGCTGGTCCGATCCGCGAGGCCCAGCTTGCCTTAGCCCGCCTTGAACGACAACAACAGGCTTTACACCCCTCTGCTCGCGTTCTCCACGCCAGGAGCAGCACTACCGTGGCGCTATCGGCTTCGAAATGACACTTCTGGAGTGAATCGGTCTCTGGAGTATGAAAGGTTTCTAAGATGAATGCGCGGATGAAGTTGATGGCACGGGAACATGTCGCTTTGTTTGTCGTTACTACTGGAAAGGCTGGGGAGTCGCCCGACGCTCGCCGCCAGGGAAGTGGACCCGCTTGCAAAGGAAACTCAAACGCATGCTGCTGCTCTCACGATCGCCCATAGCCTCTGTTCGCTGGACGTGGGACAAGCACAAAGCACTCGCGAAACTGAACCAGGATGTTGTCTCCGATTGGCAGGGCCGCCGGAGCAACAGTTTCGCCGAATGTGAACGAGACGAGATAGTGATGGGGTTCTGATGCGTCACAGCCGCGGGGTTTATTCCGCTCGAAAACGACGCTTTTCGAATGAAACGGTTTGCGCGCATTTTCACTATGGTGCTGAGACCAGAATATGTGTATGAGGCCCTTGAACGATAACAACAAGCTTTGCGCCCCTCTGCTCGCGTCCTCCACGCCAGGAGCAGCACTAACCGCGATGCTTGCGGCTTGGAAATGACACTTCTGGGAGGAATCGGTTTCTGAAGAATGAAAGGTTTCTAAGATGAATGCGCGGATGAAGTTAATGGCACGGGAACATGTTGCTTTGTTTGTCGTTGCTGAAGCGGCCGGGAGTCGCCGACGCTCGCCGGCAGGGAAGTGGGCCCGCATGCAAAGCAAACTCAAACGAATGCTGCTGCTATCACGATCGCCCATAGCCTCTGTTCGCTGGACGTGGGGCAAGCACAAGGCACTCGCGAAACTGCAACAGGATGTTGCCTCCGATTGGCAGGGTCGCCGGAACAATAGTTTCGCCGAATGTGAGCGAGACGGGATTGTGATGGGGTTCTGATGCGTCACAGTCGACGCGGTTCCTTCTGCCTTCGAAAATGGCGCTTTTCGAATGAAACGGTTTGCGCGCATTTTCACTATGGTGCTGAGACAAGGAGATGTGTATGAGGCAGCTTTACAGAAATGCGATACAGAGAATGACAAGCCCACGGCAGGGAACCTTGGTTGCTGTAATACTGGGCGCGGTATTCGTTGTCACACTGGTTTCAGCCGATAGTCACCTGAGTAATCTGAGGCCATTCGACGATCCCACAGGCCGGGTACGAACCTTCAGCACGAATGGCGAAGCTGAAGTCAATAGCGCCTTTTTCCAGAGCCTGGGCACCAACGGCCGAAGCTGCGCAACCTGTCATCAAGCGAGCGATGCATGGACGGTTACGCCGGAGCACATTCGCGCACGGTTCAATGCTTCCAACGGAACTGATCCCATCTTCCGTACCGTGGACGGAGCCAACTGTCCCAGTGCCGACGTGACTACACTAGCTGCCCGGCGCGAGTCCTACAGTATGCTGCTGAACAAGGGATTGATCCGCGTCTCAATCGGTGTGCCCGCAAATGCGGAATTTGCTGTGGCGGGGATTGATGATCCGCACAACTGTGCCGAGACGACACCTGCGGGGCTGGCGCTATTCCGGCGTCCTCTTCCGTCAACCAATCTGCCTTTCCTCACCACCGTCATGTGGGACGGTCGTGAATCCTTCAAAGGTCAGACGCTTGACTTCAACCTGTCGGACCAGGCGGTCCAGGCTACACTCGGCCACGCGCAGGCCAGCCACGCTCCCAGCAGCCAACAGGTTGCCGAGATCGTGAGTTTTGAACTATCGAACTTTACTGCTCAGATTGACGACGATAGGTTTGGCAACCTGAACGCCGACGGCGCGCAAGGCGGCCCCAAAGCCCTGGCTTTACAGCCTTTTTCGGTTGGAATCAACGACCCCCTCGGCGGAACACCTCCGGGGGTCAATTTCAACCCTGTGGCCATGACGTTGTTCTCAAAATGGGCAGGCCTGAGAGGTGAAGATTCTGATGAAGGCCGAAATGCGGCGCGTGCAGCCGTAGCCCGCGGAGAGGCGCTGTTCAACACATTCCCAATCCCGATCTCAGGTGTGAGCGGGCTGAATGATCTGCCCGGAGTGCCCGCTTCGTTTGTCGGGAGTTGCACAACGTGCCATAACACACCGAACGTTGGCAATCATTCCGTTCCGCTGGCCATTAACATTGGCGTAACGGAATTTCCGCCGGTTCCGGCGCTCGATATCACCGGCCTGCCGGTTTACACGATTCACTGCGCCGCAGGCGCACAGACGCCTATCAACCACGGTTCGACCATTGAGACAACGGATCCGGCCCGGGCGCTGATAACCGGGAAATGCGTCGACATCGGCAAAACCAAGGGACCAATTCTGCGCGGATTGGCGGCACGAGCACCGTATTTTCACAACGGCTCGGCAGCCACCCTGAGAGACGTCATCAATTTTTACGAGCAACGCTTCCAGCTTAGCTTTACGGAAGAGCAAAAGAGTGATCTCGAAGCATTTCTAAGAAGTTTGTAGAAGGCTTCGGCTGAAAGCGAAAATGGCCCCGCAAGAGATCGAGTCTTTTAAGTGGGCCGGTAGAAGCCTACCGGCCCCGCCCTGCTAAAGCTTGCTATTGCAGGGTCAAAGTTCCATTGATCAGCGTTACCGCATAGTTTGCGAGCAATGGGTTCGGGTCAGGGCTGGGAATGATTGGATACGCCCCAGCCGGACTGGTTTGGTCTGCCGTGGTGCTGTAAGACGCGGTAATCACGTCCGCATTCTTCAGGCCGATAATGGTTCCACTGAATGCTGGGAAGGGCTGGCCGGCGGTTCCGGTAGCGTCATTGGCCTGGATGCTCAAGGGCGCTGGACTCACCGTCAGGCTCCCATTGGTTGAAGTCACTACGTAATTGGCGAGCTTACTCGTCGGGTCAGCCAGCGCGGGCACGATTGGGTACGTTCCCACGGGGCTGGTTGGATCGGCCACGCTGGAATAAGTTGCGGTGATGTTGTCACCGTTCTTGATTCCAGTGATGGTGCCGGTGAAGGCCGGGTTGGGATCGCCATAGACCCGGCTGTTGCTGTCGGCGACCACGCTCAACTGCGCCGGGTTCACGATCAGCACGCCGTTGTTGCTGGTGACCGTGTAGTTGCCGAGTTGATTGTTGGGATCAACCAGCGTTGGAATAATGGCGTAATTTCCAACAGCGCTGGTGGGAACAGCAGGCGAGGCGAACGTGGCGCCAATGCTGTCTCCATTTTTCAAGCCGGTAATCGTTCCGGTGAAGCCGGGATTTGGATCGCCATACAGACGGCTGGTGCTGGCCGCGGTCACCGTGAGCGGCGCCGGAGCAATGGTCAGCACGCCGTTATTGATCACCACCGTGTAATTCGCCAAAGCGCCGGTGCCGTTATCTGAGACCGCAGCCACGATGGGGTAGGTTCCCACAGGACTAGCGGAGGTTGCGGCTGTGCTATAGCTCGCGGTGATGTTTTCACCATTCCGGATTCCAGTGATGGTGCCGCTGAGCGCCGGAACCGGATCACCGAAAACCATGCTGGCGTTGGCAGCCGTTACGGTCAGCACGGCGGGTGTGATCGTAAGCGTGCCATTATTCACGGTCACCGTGTAATTGCTCAGCTTGCCGGCCGGATCAACCAGCGCCGGAATGATTGCATACGTTCCAGGCACGCTGGCGGCAGTGGCCGTGCTGCTGTAGGTTGCAGTGATGCTGTCGCCATTCTTGATTCCGGTGATCGTGCCTGTGAAGGTGGGATTGGGATCACCATACTGGCGAGTCGCATTGGCCGCCGTTACCGTCAATGGCGCTGGAGTAACAGTCAGCGTGCCGTTGTTCGAAGTGACGGTGTAGTTGCTCAGTTTGCTCGCGGGATCAACCAGCGTTGGAGTGATGGGATAGCTTCCCACCGCGCTGGCTGAGGTAGCCGCTGTGCTGTAAGTTGCCGTGATGTTGTCAGCGTTCTTGATGCCGGTGATCGTGCCGGCGAGCGTTGGCAGCGGATCACCATACACCATGCTGAGGTTTGCTGCGGTCACGGTCAGGGGCGCCGGAGTGATCGTGAGCGTTCCGTCGGTAACCGTGATGGCGTAGTTCGCCAGCACGCCCGTGCCGTTGTCAGTCACTGAGCCGACGATTGGATACGTTCCCACGTTGCTGGCAGAGGTTGCCGTGGTGGTGTAGCTGGCAGTGACGTTGTCAGCATTTTTGATTCCGGTGATGGTCCCGCTCAATGCCGGAAGCGGATCGCCGTAAACCATGCTGGCATTGGCGGCCACCACACTCAACGGCGCCTGAGTAATGGTGAGCGTGCCGTTCGTGGTAGTGACGCTATAGTTGGTGAGTTTTCCGGCGGGATCAACCAGGGTCGGAACAATGGAATAAGTTCCCACGCTGCTGGCCTGCGCGGCCGACGTGCTGTAGGTGGCGGTAATGTTGTCGCCATTTTGGATTCCAGTGATGATGCCGGTGAAGACCGGGTTCGGATCGCCGTAAGCGCGGGTCGCATTATCCGCGATCACGGTCAACGCCGCCGGATTGATGGTCAAGGTGGAGCTGCCGGAACCGGCAGCGTTGTTGGCATCGCCCGCGAAACTTGCCGTTACCGGATACGAACCGGCGTTGAAGCCCGCCAGGCTGACCGAAACCGAAGCCAGGCCGTTGGCGTCTGTAACTCCGCTGCCCGCAGGTGAGCCGTTCAGAGTGAAGTTCACTGTCTCTCCCGCAAGCGGACCGCCGGAGGTGGCCAAGGTAGCTGATAGCACCGCGTTGGCTGCACCGTAAGTTGCGCTGACGGGCGCCACGGCCAGAGTGGTGGCCGCAGGCTGGGCGACAGTGACGCTCGCGCTTGCGGAGTTGTTGGCGGCGTTCGCGTCAACCGCTGAGCTGTTGCTGATGCTCACGGTGTTGGTGGTTACCGTGCCGTTGGGGATCGACAAGCTGGTCTGGGCCACGATCGTCATGGTCTGCGTTTCACCACTCTGCAGCAGGTAGAAGCTGGCCGCAGGCGTGGTTCCGATGCACGAACCGTTGCCGGTCGCGGAGCAGGAGACGAGCGTGAAGCCGGAGGGCAGGCTGTCAGTGACACTGGCGGCCGCCGGATCAGCTCCGTTGTTCGTCACCGAGATGGTGTAGGTCACGTTCTGGCCGGCCACCACGTTGGGTGACGAAGCCGAAACCGTCACGCTCAGGTCCGCGCTGCTGGCCATACGCGGCGGATAGGCCACCAGGTCCTGGATCTGGCCTGCGCCTGCAATGGCGACATCGCCCAGCTGAACGAGTGAGCCGGCGTCGTCAATTCTGAACACGGCCACGCCGAAGGTATCGTCCGCCACGTAAAGCAGGCTGCCGGAACGGTCAGTTGCCATACCCGCCGGAGCATGCAGTGAAGTTGCGCTGCCGAAGCTGCCAAGGCTGGACAGGCTTCCGCCGGCCGCCACGCTGTACGAACTCACGCTGCTGCTGCCCTGGTTGCTGGCGAACAAGAACGCATCGTTCGGACTAAGCAGGACCACGTTGGAGTTGATGGCTGCGGTGCTGAACGGGCTTCCCGTAACCGCCGAGAGTGCGCCGTTCGCGCCGATCGTCCATGCATCCGCAAACGCCGCGGTTGTGCTGGCTTCCGCGCCATACAGCGAACCGCTGGTGGAGTTGAAGTCAAGTCCGGCGAGCGAACCCGTACCGGCTTCCGCGAACGGTGATCCCGCCACCGGGGTGAGGGAACCATCAGGATTGATGGAGAACACTGAGACGCTGGTTCCGTTCGAAACAGCCACGAGTTGTCCGTTGGCTGAGATCTTCATGCTGGCGTTCGGTGTAACCGGATTCGCCGCGGTGAAGAGCGAGCTGAGCACGCCGCCGGCGCCGATGCCAAAGGTGGCGATCTGCCCATTGCTGGCGGCCATCAGGAACCGGCCATCCGGTGTTGCGCTCAGGGAAATTCCAGAGCACGCGTCAAGCGAGAGCCCGGAGGCAAAGGGCGATCCCGCTGCCGCGGTCAAAGCTCCGCTGGTTGGATCAATCTGGAACGCGCTGATGGTCTGGTCGCCGCCGTTGGAGACAAACAACAGGTTGCTGCCCGCGCTCAGTGACATGCGATTCACTGATGAGCAAGCGGCGTTCGCGCCCAGGCCACCGGTCGCCACCGGCGAGCCGGCCAGGCCCGTAAGCGTGCCGTCAGCAGCCACCGAGTAACCGGAGATGCTGTTGCCGGTTGCCGCCTGGTTATTCACGAAGACAAAGTTGGCCGTGGGTGCGGCGTTAATCGTCAAAGTGCCATCGGTTGAGGTAACCGCGTAATTGCCCAGCTTGCCCGCGGGATCAACCAGGGCCGGGGTGATGGCATAGGTTCCCACCGGGCTGGATGCAACTGCCGTGGTCGAGTACGTTGCGCCAATAGGATCGCCGTTCTTGATTCCCGTGATGATTCCGCTGAACTGCGGGTTCGGCGTGCCGAACAGGCGGCTGGCGTTCGCTGCGGTCACGCTTAATGCAGCGGGGTTAATCGTAAGCGCGCCGTTCGTGATGGTGACTGAATAATTGCTGAGCTTGTTCGTGGGATCGATCAGGGTAGCCACGATGGGATATGTTCCTACCGCGCTGGTGGGATCCGCCGCGGTGCTCAGAGCCGCGGTAATGCTGTCACCATTCTTGATGCCGACAATGGTTACGCTGAACGCCGGATTGGGATCGCCATAGAGCCGGACGAAGCTGGCCACGGTCACCGACAGCGGCGCCGGGTTCACGGTGAGAACGCCATTGTTGAGGACAACAACGTAGTTCGCCAGCGCGCCGGTGCCGTTATCTGAGACTACAGGCACGATAGGATACGTCCCTACCGGGCTGGTCGGATCAGCGGCGCTGGTGTACGTTGCGGTGATGTTGTCACCGTTTTGTATTCCCGTGATGGTGCCGGTGAAGAGCGGGTTCGGGTCGCCATAGAAACGGCTGGCGCTGTTCGCGGTAACAGTCAGCACCGCAGAAGTAACCGTCAGCGTGCCGTTGTTGATTGTGACGGTGTAGTTGCCCAGTTTCCCGGCCGGGTCGACCAGAGCGGGAATGATGGGATAGGTTCCCGCCGGGCTCGAAGCGGTAGCCGGAGTGCTGTAGGTGGCCGTGATGTTGTCAGCGTTCTTGATGCCGACGATGGATCCGGTGAAGGCCGGGTTAGGCGCGCCGAAAGCGCGAGTCGCGTTGTCCGCTGTCACGCTCAGGGGAGCCGGACTCACAGTGAGAGAGCCGTTGTTGACGGTGACCGTGTAGTTGGCCAGGGCGCCGGTGCCGTTATCGGAAAGCGAAGGAATAATAGGATACGTTCCCACCGGGCTGGCAGGCGTGGCCGGCGTGGTGTAGATGGCGGTAATGTTGTCGCCATTCTTGATTCCGGCAATCGTACCGCTAAAGGCCGGATTGGGATCGCCATAGAGACGCGCCGCGTTGTTGGCAGTCACTACCAGGGCCGCTTGCGTGATGGTTAGCGTGCCATTGGCGATGGTGACTGTGTAATTCGGCAGCACGTTGTTGGGATCCACCAGCGTGGCCGTAATGGGATACGTTCCCGCCGGACTGGTTGCCGTAGCTGTGGTGCTGTAGGTGGCAGTGATCACGTCACCATTTTTCAGGCCCGTGATAGTGCCGCTGAACGCTGGATTCGGATCGCCATACGCCCGCGTGGCGTTGTTGACCGTCACCGTGAGAGGCGCCGGATTCACTGTGAGGGTGCCATCCGCGAAGACAAAGTCATAGTTGGTGGCGGCCAGCGTTCCCTGGGTGCAGGTGATGGGATACGCTCCCGCCGGGCTGGCCTGCGTTGCGGTGGTGGAGCAATTGGCCGTTCCACTTACCACCGCGATGGTATCGCCGTTCACAAAGCCTGTGATGGTGTAGGTCAGAGGGGGATTCGGATCGCCATAGAGCCGTGAGAGATTGTCTGCCGTAACCGTCAACACCGCTTTGGTCACTATCAAAGTGCCGGTCGCGCTGCTGGGACCGAAGCTGGCGTCGCCGGCAAACGTTGCCGTGAATGCCGATGGGTGCGTGCCAACCGTGGTGAGGTCCAGTGGCGCGACGACTGTGGCGATGCCGCTTGCGTTTGTTACGGCGCTATAGACGTTGTTGGTCTGGTTGAAGTTGAAACCAATTGTCTTGCCCGCAATCGGGGTTCCGCTCGTTGTCGTCAGGGTGGCGGAGAGCGTCGCACTCCCACCGTAAGGACCTGTCGCCGTGGGAACCGTGATCGTGGTGCCGCTTGATGTGCCGATGGTGACGCTTGCAGTGGCCGAATTGTTGCCCGGGACCGGATCAACCGTGGATTTGTTGCTGATATTGGCGGTGTTGCTGACAATGGTGCCGTTGGCAAGCGTGCTCTTTGCCGTAGCGTTGATGATGGCTGCGCGCGTTTCACCGGACACCAGGTTGGGGAACGTGATCAGTTGCGCTGCTGTCGTCGGGGTGGTTGCGCTCCCGCCGCCGCTGATCGCATTCGCCGCGGTCTGTTTGTAAGTAAATGTCGTCGGTGACGGAACTGATACGACTGCAAAAGTTCCATTGAAGGTCGTGTTGGCGACGCCGGAAATCGTTACGTTCTGGCCGGCAAAGATCTGATGCGGAACCGTAGTCGTAATGGTAACCACGTTGCCGCTGCGGTTGGCTCCGGTCCCAGGCACGATCGGTGGCTTGGGCGCGAAATTGACCTGGCTGCAGCTTCCGGGGCCTGTGGTCACAAGGCAGACCGCGCTGCTGGCCGAGCCGCCGCCGCTCGAGTCGGCTGCGGGCACGGCCTGAGGTGGAACGGCTGTGGTCTCCGGGAACTGTGACGCCAGCAGGTTCTGCGTGTAAGTAAACGTTGTTGGGCCGGGAACCGAGGTGACCGTGAACACGCCGGTAAAGCCGGGATCAGTGAACGATGTGCCCGGTGCGGCAGGATTCGGCGTGGTGGGCGCCGGTACAGAAAGGATCGAAACGGTTTGTCCGACAAAGAGCTGGTGTGGCACCGTGGTGGTGATGGTGACTGTTCCGGTCACGGTGTTGCCGGAGACAGAGTTGCTGCGGTTCGCTCCTCTGGGATTGACGACGGGCGCATTTCCGCCTGAAGTCATAGTCGGCGGCAGAGTATCAGCAACCACGGCGGTAGCATTTGAGGGGCCGTTATTTGTGATGCTGATGGTGTACTGAATGGGCGCGCCGGGTGCGACCGGATTCGGCGCAGCCGTCATGCTGAGAGCGAGATCGGCGCTGGTGCAGCTCCGCGCCGGATAAGCCACCAGGTCCTGAATTTCTCCCGGACGATTGATCGCAAGATCACTCAGCGGCATCAGAACGCCGCCATTGCCGATCCTGAAAACAGCTACGCCGAACGTATCATCGGCCACGTACAGGAAGTTGCCGGTTGCGTCGGTGGCCATACCCACGGGCGTATGCACCTGGGTTGTGGCGCCAAATTTGCCGGCGTTGAGCAGTGTCCCATCCGCGGCCACCATAAATGTGTTCAAGCTGTTGCTGAACTGGTTGCTCTGAAAGAGCAGAGTGTTGTCGGGGCTGTATAGAACGTTGTTTGCATCATTTCCGGAGCTTTGAAACGGCGTTCCCGGTACAGGAGTCAGAATACCGGTCGTAGTGTCGATGGTCCAGGCATCAAGCAAGGCTGGACTGCCGGTGGCTTCACCGCCATAGAGACGGTCCGCAGCGCAACTGAAATCCAGACCGGAGAGAATTCCGGTGCCGGTCTTTTGGAACGGCGAGCCCAGCACGGGCGTCAATGCGCCGGTGGCGGCATTGATAGTGAACATGGAAACGCTAGTCTGGTTCGAGATGGCCAGGAATTGTCCATTCGGTGAAATCACCATGCTGGCGTTGGGCGAGCAGCAATTCGCCGTGGTGCCCAGGAGGGCGAGCGCTCCATTGGCAGCGATGCTGAATGTCTGTATCTGGCCGTTGCTGGATGCCATCAGGAATTTTCCATCGGGCGTGGTCGCCAGCGAAATGCTCTGGCAACTGTCCAGCGTGAGACCGCTCGGAAACGGTGAGCCCGCGACTGCAGTCAGGCCGCCGGTGGCGGGGTTGATCTGAAATGAGGTGATCGTGCGGTCGCCAGTGTTGGCGACAAACAGCAGATTGTTGGCCGGGCTGAGGGTGATGCGGGTGGTGCCATAACAGGTGACGTTCGCACCCACGCCGCCGGTAAAGAACGGCGAACCGGCGATCTGTGTAAGAGCTCCCGCCGGCGAAACCGAATAAGCGGAGACTGTATTGGCCGCCGCCTGATTGTTCACATAGACGTAGTTGCCCTGGGCCTGCGCCCCCAGGGGAAACATGGCAACCAGCGCCCACAGCAGGGACGCGAAGAACCAGAGTTTTCCGGCCAAGGGTTTCTTCGCCGGGGTCCAGATCAATTTTGCATCGCAAAACATATGGTTTGTAGCTGTGGACATGGCTTTGTCTCCAAAAGATCTCATTGCTAGAACTCGATAAACATCTGTACCGGCCTGCTCTGGGCATCACTGAAGCTGACGCTCATGGCCGGCGAACTGCCTTTTTGCCAGGATTCGAACAGCGCGCGCGGGACCTTGAAGGAACCGCTGACCCGGGTTGCCGCGCCCGCGGGCAGGGCAAGCCCGTTCAGGTTTCCGTACGTCACGCGCGCCGCGCGGGGATCGTGCAGCGCGATGGCGGCGTTCCGAATATCGAAGGAGTTGTTATTGGTGACGTCGAGCGAGATTGTGACCTGGACGTCGTCTCCTGCGGCCACAGGCGAGCCGAAGCTGTAGTGGCCGGTGAAGTTGCCGGCGGGTGCCGCATAGGCAACCATGGCCAGGGAAGCAACCACAACCAGCACGGAAAGGAAAATTGAACGCGCGGAAATCATTGGAATCCTCCAGTCGCCCCCGAAGAGGCGAGTTATGCCGTAAAAATCTGAGTGCCTAGCCTGCTTGCAGGCGAAAACCATCCGCCCGGTGTGCTAAAAGCAGAAAAACACCCAACAAATCTCAAGCCGTCGTAACACGATATATTCGTATAGCGATATATATAATTTCAGTTTTGCCTTCCCTTAAGTTCCTGCCTGCACAAACCGTGACTCAAAAAATGATGGTGAAGAAGACTTTCCCGGAAGGCGTCCTGCGCATCAGGACTGGTTCAGCGGTTAGAGACCCGGAGGAAAGCTAGATCTCTCTGACTGCTGAACGACTACAGCATGATCTTGCTGTAGTTCAATTAACAAACATTTAGACTTGCATTAAATTTCCTAATATCGTTTTGCCCGAGAATGGCCACGACTGAGAAGGTGAGAAATGCCATGCGGTAGTCGCGGAGAAACATGCTACAGCCACGAAATGGGCGAGAACCAAGCACATTCAGCTACGGTTACGCCTCCCAACGCGTGGTTAATAAGGTTGCCGCGCGCTCCGCGCTATTTCACGGGGTGATTTTCCCATTGTGTATTCAGGCGGCCGACATGCGCAGCACCCTTGCGCCTCAGGGGTTCTCCCGGTTAAGCTGACACAATATTTGTGCTAGGGTTCATCTTGATAAACGACGTGAACTGAAGAAGACGGTGGTTCATTGACCACATGGAGAAGGTTGCGTGGATGGTTCCCCCTGAACTTTCTAGCGACATTAACCGGTTGCGCGAGGCAGCGCTGCTGATTGATCCTGCGGGAACGGTCGTTGCTGCTAACCTGGCTGCATTGAGATTGTGGGGGCTGCCATCCGCGAAAATAGTTGGTAAGCCTCTCCGTGCGTTGGTTTCCGACGATTCCGAAAAGCTCACTCGATATCTGCGCCGTTGCTCCCGAAATTCCAAAGAAACTCCAGGCGAGGTGAAACTCCTTCCTCTTCGCGGACAAGCGCCCAGGTGCGAAGCCGTTGGACGTTTAATATCTCGCAAGCAAAAACAAGCCTCTTTGCTTTGCCTCAGGTTGTTTCCAAGCGGGCCTGCCAAGGCTCGGTCGGCGAGCCCTGACAGTTATCCCCAAGTGGTTGCTGAGAAGCGAGAACGACGGCGAGCCGATAAACGATGGCAAACCGCGTTCGAGAACGCAGCAATCGGGATCGTTATGGCGGATTTCAACGGGCGCTACTTCGCTGCGAACAGCACGTTCCGGAAAATGTTGGGATAT
>DASTPO010000146.1:0-8844 GCA_035762225.1 Candidatus Angelobacter sp. | reverse complement strand
CGAATTTGTCAGGCTGGCGGGGTTGAACGTGGCGGAGACGCCGGCAGGCAAGCCGCTGACGGAGAATGAGACCGTCCCGGCATAACCGGCCAGTGGCGTGAGCGACACGGTGTAGCTGGTCGGTGCGCCCTGATTGATCGTCTGCGATGACGGCGCTGCCGCGATCGAGAAATCAGGAGTTGAAACCACCAGCGTGGCGGACGTCGTGTGCGTGAGCCCGTTGGTCGCGTCGTTTCCGGTGATGGTCAGCGCGTAGCTGCCGGGCTGGGTTGGTGTTGCCAGCACGATTGCCAGAGTTGCCGATCCTGAGCCCGTGAGCGTAGCCGGTGTGAAGCTGGCGGTTGCGCCCACCGGCAGTCCGGCAATGCTGAAGCTCGCGGTCCCGGCGTAGCCGTTGAGCGGGTTCAGCGTGACCGTGTAATTGGCGGTGGCGCCTTGCGCGGCGGTTTGCGAAGCCGGGGCCACGGACAACGAGAAGTCGGGTCGCGTGACCACCAGCGTCACCGTCGTGGTGTGGGTATTGATCCCGTCGGTGCCGCTGATCGTGATGGTGTAGCTTCCGATTGGGGTAGTGCCGGCGCTGGTGATGGCCAGGCTGGTGGTTCCGGCGCCGGTAACCGTCGCAGGAGTAAACGTGAACGTAGCTCCGGTGGGCAGGCCGCTTGCGCTGTAGCTGACCACGCCTGCATAACCGTTGATCGCGGTTTGCGTCACCGTATATGTGGCAGTGGTTCCCTGGTTCGCCGATTGCGAAGCGGGCGCCGCGGCCAGAGAGAAGTCAACCGCTGAAACCACCAGGGTCACTGATGCGGTGTGCGTCAGCGCTCCCGAGGTTCCTGTGATGGTGAGCGTATAACTTCCTGCCGGAGTGGTTGCCACGGTGGAGACCGCCAGCGTGGAATTTCCGGATGTGGTCAGGCTGGCCGGAGTAAAGGTCGCCGTAGCCCCCGCCGGCAATCCGCTGACGGCAAGGCTGACTGTGCCCGCAAACTGATTGAGCGGAGTCAAACCCACTGTGTAATTCACTGACTGGCCTTGTAGCGCGGTCTGTGAAGCCGGAGTCGCCGAGAGCGAGAAGTCTGGGTTCGCCACGTTCAGCGTGATGGTGGAGTTGTGTCCAACCGTGCCATCGGATCCGGTGACGGTCAGTGGATACGATCCCAACGGCGTGGTGGCCGCGGTGGTAACGGTCAGAACAGTTGTGCCCGAGGTGGTGATGCTTGTGGGAGCAAAGCTGGCTGTGGCGCCCACCGGCAGGCCAGTCACGTTGAAGGCCACCGTGCCCGTGTATCCGTTTGCCGGAACCACGGTAAAGCTGAAGGTGGTGGAGGCGTTCTGCGCGACAATTTGCGAGGTCGGGCTGGTGTTGATGGAGAAGCTCGGCTGTCCCGCGTTGTTGTTCCAGAAATTTACCAGGTTGCTGACGTCGGGTGAACCCCAGCCGCTGGCCAGGTCATATCCCAGCTGCGCGCTGAATCCCGGGACGCCGGGTACGCCGTTGTCGCCAATCGAAACGTCGTGGTAAATCCCGATTCCGCCGTTGAACTGGTTGACGGCCATGGAATAGAACACCGGATTGGCATTGCCCTGGGCCGCTCCTGTTTTCTGCAGAACCAGAGCCATGATGCTGGCGAACGTCGGCGTTGAAGCCGAGGTCCCGCCCACAGCCTCAAGTCCGCTGTTGAACACTGTGTGTCCCTGCACGACCAGATAGCCGACATGCGTCGCCGCGCTCAGGGAGACGTCAGGAATATCGCGTTTGCCGTCGCCGGGCACGCCGATTCCGGTCTGCCACACCGGCTTGGCGTATAGGCTGCTGACGCCGCCGCCGGTGGCCAGCAATCCCGAGCCGCCCGCCACGTTACCGCTCTCATTCCAAACGTTCTCCGGAATGTACCCGAGCGCGGAAGACTGGTCCACCGGGCTGTTGGAAGCATTCCAGAAATTTCCTGCGGCGTCGTTGAACTCGGTGCCGCCCACGGCAATGTTGTTCGGGGTTGATGCCAGGCCGTTCACGCCGGCCTGGGTTCCGCTCAAAGCGTTGGGATTGTCGCAACCCGCCGCGCCGCTGTCACCGGTGGAAACAAATGCGGTGATGCCCTGCGTTGCCGCCTGCGCCCACAGCGCGTTCCAGAAGGCGTTTTCCGTGGCCGGCAGCGCCGCCTCGCAGGCGCCGAAGCTGGTGCTCATGATGGGGGCCACGTTGTTGTTAACGATGTACTGTGCGGACAGGTCCACGCCGTCAGTGGTGGCCGTGGTCTGCGAGACCACAAAGTTGATGGTGGCATTTTTCGCGATAGCGCCCGACCATTCCACGTCCAGGTCGGCTTCGGTTTCCTCATTGCCGCCCAGATTGCCCGGATCGGTTCCGTTCACGATGAAGATTGGGTCTTTCGCCGGCAGGCCAAAGAAGCTGCGGAAGAATTGAACGTCCCCCAGATTGATGTCGGTGCGACCCACGATTGCGATCGACTGGCCGGTGCCGTCAATCGCCGGAACCTGGTTGTAAAGAGGAAAGGCGTTGTAAATAATCGAAACATCGCCCGGCGCCAGGAAATGCTGCCCGCCCGCGGCGTTGAAGTCAGGCGGCAACTGGGTGACCGTGCTGTTGTGTCGCTTTTCAAAGTCATTCAGTGACACCACGCCCTGCACCAGCCCGGTAAAGGCGCGGGGGATGCTGGGATCGGTGGCGTTGGCATGGTGCATCTTCCCGTTCACTTCAAACTGCCGGATGTTGGTCTGGAACGCGCGTTCCACTTTTTGCACGTCGCCGCTGAAATTGATCCACATGCGGCCGTTGGCTACTTCATCGATTTTGAAACCGGAGCGCTTGAGCCACCCGGTGGCATCAGCAATGTCCTGGTCGGTAGGTCCGAACCTCAGGCCGAATTCGGCCGGTGTAAGCCATTTATGGAAATTAGGTGAGTCGGGATTCTGCTGATCGGCCAGGAGCTGATCGAGCTCTGCCTGCGCCGACGGCCGGACCGAGAGCAGCATGATCATATGGTTCATCGGCAGGTTTGCGTTGGCGGAGCCACGGTCAAATTCGGCGCGGGCCAGCGGGTGAGTGTTTCCGTGCAACGTCACGCGGTCCGCGTCGTTGATTACCCGTTGAGCTTGCGCGCTCAACGACAGAATCCCAGTCAGCACCAGTAGTAGAAGCGCGCTGAGACACACTTTTGTACGGGGAAGGCTATGGCTGTACATTACGTCCTCATTCTTGTGCCAAATTGTTTTTGAAAAAGAGAGGCAGAACAGCCATCAGACCGGAAGGTAGGTACCAGACGAATCTTGCACCGTTGAGATGGTCCGGAAGCAACGCATCGACCAGCAACAGTCTTGCTGCGATACATTAACGCGGTTTTAGAGTTAGATTAGAATTCCTAATGCGCCGCTGTTGAGCAACACAAACAAGCAGCGCGATTTACTCCTGTCGCAGCGCGATTACCGGGTCCACTCGACTGGCGCGGCGCGCCGGCACATAGCTGGCACTAACCGCAGCCGCCACAAACAACAAGATCATCAAGATGAACGTGAGAGGCTCGGTGGATTGCACGCCTTCCACCATGCTCCGCAACAGGCGGCCTGCCGCCAGCGCCGCTGTTCCGCCCACTAGAATGCCCGCAAGAATCATCACCAGGCTCTGGCGCAGCACCAGCCAGATCACACTCAGCGTGTCCGCTCCCAGCGCCATGCGCACGCCGATCTCCGGGATGCGCTGGTTCGTCAGGTAGGCCAGCACGCCGTACAGTCCAATGCAGGCCAGAAGCAGGGCCAGACCGGCAAATATGCCAAACAGCAGTAGCAAAAAGCGTTGTTGCGCCAGCGTGCTCTTTGCCAGTTGCTCCAAAGTTCGGACTTCGTAGAGCACCTGATCGCCGGACGCTCCTCGCACCGCGCGCCGCAACGGTTCGACCACTTGCAAAGGTTCAACGCTGGTTCGCACGGCGACCGACATCAGCTGCGACCACCGGGCTACATAATTGTCCGGAACCTGGGCAAAGGGATAGTAGAGCTGCGCCCGCACCTTGGCTTGATCGTCACCGCCAAGTCCCCAATAGCGCACATGCCCCGCCACTCCCACCACGCGCATGGGATCGGACCCCAGGTCGATCCAGACATGTTTTCCTATTGGGTCCTGGCCGGGGAATGCTTCTTTCGCCATCACTTCATCAATCACCACCACTCCCTCGCTGCCCAGCCTGTCGTCGTCTGTAAAGAAGCGGCCGCTGTGGAGCGCAATGCCCATGACTTTCAGATAATCCGGCGTAACGCTGTTGGCCAGCACCAGCCTGTTTTTTTCTTCCGGCCGGGGAGATCCGGTGGTCGAATAAGGGATTTGATTGTTGCCTTCGCGCATCGGCACCGTGTCCACCATTGCCACAGCCTCAATTCCCGGAACGGTGCGAGCGTCATCCAGCAGCCGGCGCCAGGCGGCCCGCGCCTGTCCGGGATCTTTCAGTGTGCTGGCCGCAAGCGCTGTGCGGCTGGCCAGCACGTTGTGAATGTCAACGCCCGGATCAAGAGATGAGAGCCGCAACAGTGTCCGGCCGAGTATGCCCGCGGCCACCAAAAGCACAATGGCCAGGCCGATTTCGGAGATGACAAACCCGCTGTGCACGCGTCGACTGCTGCCTGCTATGGTCCGCGCGCCTGCGCGCAGCGATCGTTCCACATTGCGTGCGGGAGCGCGCAACGCCGGCGCAATCCCGAAAAGCAGCCCGCACAGCAGCGAAACCGCGGTGGAAAAAATCAGGACATGCCAGTCAAGGTGCACCTCTGCGGCCCGCGGCAAACTCCCGGGCCACAACAGCACGAAAGGACGGATGCCCACGCCGGCAAGCAGCACGCCCAGCGCTCCTCCCAGCAGGGCCAGCAGTGCGCTTTCGGTAAGACACTGGCGCACCAGCCGTCCGCGGCTTGCCCCCAGCGCGACGCGCATGGCCAGTTCGCGGTCGCGTGATATGGCCCGCGAAAGCAGCAGGCTGGCCACGTTGACGCATGCAATCAGCAGTACCAGGCTCACCGCGCCGAACAAAAGCCATAACGTAGAACGTGTATCGCCTACCTCAGGGCGCAGCGGCGCCGCAACGAACGTGCGGCCCTTATTGGATTTGGGATACTCCGACGCCAGGTGGCGTCCGATCACTGACAGCTCGGATTGCGCCTCCACCAGCGTGACGCCTGGGTGCAGACGGCCCCAGACTTGAAGCCCCGGGTGGACCTCGCGGTTCTTCATGAAGGCACCGGTATCCTGCCCGATCGGAGTGAAGATGTCAGCGTCTCCTTCCAGCTGCAATCCTCCCTCCAGCCTGAATCCTTCCGGCGCGATTCCAACGACGGTATAGGGTTTTTCGTCAAAGACCAACGGCATTCCTACCGCCGCGGGGTTCCCGCCAAACATGCGCTGCCACACCCTGGAGCTGATGATCGCCACCGGCGTTCCTCCTGGCTGGTCCTCATCGGTGGTGAAGGTTCGTCCGCGCAAGAGATGAACGCCCAGCTGAGGGAACAACTCGGACGACACCTCAAAGCCGTCAACATACTCGCCTTGTTTGGATACCGTCACCGTTCCGCCGCTGTAGCGGAACGCCATCAGATCTACGGAACGGCTCTCACGCCGGCAATCGACGAAGTTCGGATAGGCAAACGCCCAAAGGTCTCCCCACCGGGTTGACCAATCCGTCTTCTCCTGCAGCAGGGCAAGCCGGCCAGGCTCCGCGTACGGCAATGGCTTGAACAGCACGCTGTTGATCACCGTGAACATGATTGTGGTGGCGCCTGTCCCCAGCGCCAGGCTCAGTAATGCCACGGCGGCAAAGCCCGGCTTCTGCAAAAGCGTTCGGGCGGCATAACGCAAATCTCTTGCCAGGTCTTCCAGCCAGCGGGTGCCCCGGGCGTCGCGGCACTGCTCGGTCACCTGCGTTGGACCGCCAATCGCGATCCGGGCCAGGCGTCGCGCCTCTTCTGCGCTGTGGCCTTGCTCCATCAAGTCGGCTGCATGCTGTTCCAGGTGGAAGCTCAGCTCTTTATCGAGTTGCGCATCCATTTGCCTGCGCCGCAAAAGCCGTTGCCACCAGTTCATTGCGCGCCTCCCTCCGCCAGCGCAAGGATGAGCCGGATCGCCTCCGTAAGGCGCTCCCAGTCCGCCGTCTCCGCTTCCAGTTGCTTCCTGCCTTTTCGCGTCAGGCGATAAAACTTGGCCTCGCGTCCGGTCTCGGTGGCCCGCCAGTCAGCGGTGAGGAGTCCCCGGTTTTCCAGGCGGTGCAAAGCCGGATACAAAGAGCCCTGAGGGACCTGCACCACGTCACGCGAAACCTGCTGCAACCGTTGCGCGATGGCATATCCGTGGACCGGATTCAGCGCCACGATCTTCAAGATCAAGACGTCCAGTGTGCCCTGGGGCAGGTCGGATTTAGGCGGCATGTGCTTATACCTCTATCTTCTACATATAGCCTTTCATGAGACGTGTAGAAGCGCAAGGCGTTAGCGTCTTGTGGTCTAAAAATTGGCTGGATTGGCGGGAGGAGGCTCCGTGGGCTTGGGAAGAGCCTCAGACGTGCGCAGGCCGATTGGCAGCGACTACTCGGTTTGCTGGCTGATATTCAGGAGCACGCCCACGCTGGCCAGCATGACAAATAGAGACGAGCCGCCATAGGAGATGAAGGGCAGCGGGATTCCCTTGGTCGGCAGCAGCGCCAGCACCACGCTGATGTTGAAGAAGGCCTGCACCACGATCATGATGGTCACACCCAGCGCGATGTAGCGGCCAAAATTGTCGCGGGAGCGCAGCGCCGTGCGGAAGCCGCGCCAGGCGAGGACGAGAAACAATGTCGCCACCAGCACCGCGCCAATCAAACCCAGTTCCTCCCCCATGCTCGCGTAAATAAAATCGGTATGCGGTTCAGGAAGATAAAAGAGCTTTTGCTTGCCTTCCATCAGTCCCATGCCGGTAATGCCGCCGGTGCCAACCGCGATCAGTGACTGGTTGATGTGGAAGCCGATTCCCTGCGGATCTCTCTCCGGGTGAATAAAGACCAGGATGCGCGCCAGCCGCCATGGCACAAAAAAAAGCATGTAGCAAAGCACCGGGATGATGGGCACCAGGCCGTAGGCGAAAAAGCGCAGCCGCATGCGCGCCGCATAGAGGATTGAGGCTGCAACCGCAAGGCATACCAGCGCCGTGCCCAGGTCGGGTTCTTTCATGATCAGCGCGGAGAAAACAAATACCGGCACCACCGCCGGCAGCAGAGTGTGCCGCCAATCATCCATGGATTTGGCGCGGGCATCCAGAAAGAAAGCCAGAAAAAGAATAAGTGCAGGCTTGGCCAGCTCGGAGGGCTGGAATGACATGAATCCGCCCAGCTTGATCCAGCGATGGGTATTGTGGGAGCGGTCAAGAAAGAAGACCGCCAGCAGAAGAAGAGTGGTCACGCCCAATACTGAAAAGACGATGGCTGGCTTTTTCCAGCGGCGGTAATCCAGATTCATGGCCGCAGCCATGGCCGCCAATCCGGCCACGGCCCAGCCCAGCTGGCGGAAAAAGAAATGATAAGGCGAGCCGAATTTCTCGCCCGCCATCACGGCAGACGCGCTGAAGACCATCAGCACGCCAATGCCTACCAGCAGCAGCGTCGAGCCAAACAGCCATTTGTCAATGCCGACCCGTTTTGCCACTAGCTTCTGTCTCCTGTAGCCACTGGGATCAATGACTGAACCAGCTCCTTGAACACGCGGCCGCGATGCTCGTAGTTTTCAAACTGGTCAAAGCTGGCGCAAGCGGGCGCGAGCAGCACCACGTCGCCCGCCTTGGCGGCGTCAAAGGCCTGCCGCACCGCGCGTTCCAGCGTTCCCGAACGGACCACCGGCGCCGAGTTTGGTATCTGCGATGCAATCTTGTCGGAAGCCGCGCCGATCAGGTAAACGCGCTTCGCCCGTTCCCGCAGCAGGGGGACCAGCACCGAGTAATCGCTGTCCTTGTCCTTGCCGCCAAGAATGATATGGATGTTTCCCGGGAAAGATTCCAGCGCTTTCACGGTCGCATCGACATTGGTGGCCTTCGAGTCGTTGTAAAACGAGACGCCATTGATGGTCCCGGCCAGCTCCAGGCGGTGCTCCACCGCGCGAAATTCCCGCACTGCGTCGCGTACCCGCTGCGGCGTGCAGCCGGCCACCATGGTCATGCAGACCGCCGCCAGCACATTTTCCAGGTTGTGTTCGCCCTTAAGTTGGATATCGGACCGGCTCAGGACAGCTTGTTGCTGCCCGTTCAGCCGGAACATTATCTGATCGTTCCCCAGAAAGGCGCCGGTCTCAACTTCCTTCTTGCGGCTGAACCACAGCAGCGGACCCTTGATCTTGTCCTGCAGCGCTACGCAGGTAGGATCGTCGGCATTAAGGACCGCGAAATCTGCCGCCTTCTGGTTCTCAAAAATACGCGCCTTCGCGCTTACATAGGCCTGGAAGGTATGATGGCGGTCCAGATGGTCCGGCGTAATATTCAGAATGGCGGCGACCCACGGGCAAAATTCCTGAATGCTTTCCAACTGGAAGCTCGAAACTTCCAGCACCACTAGCGTGTCGGGAGTCGATTGCTCGGCCAGCGAGATGACTGGCGTTCCAATGTTGCCCCCGACCAGGGTCTTCTTGCCGCTCCTAGCCAGAATTTCGCCCACCAGCGTAGTAGTGGTGGTCTTACCGTTAGAGCCGGTGATGGCCAGCACTTTGCCCCGAAGAAAGCGAAAAGCCAGTTCCACCTCGCCGATCACTGGAATCCCCAGCGAGCGCGCGTGCTGGAGCTGCGGCTGGTCAGAAG
This sequence comes from Candidatus Angelobacter sp., assembly GCA_035762225.1. GTDB lineage: Bacteria > Acidobacteriota > Terriglobia > Terriglobales > Acidobacteriaceae > Angelobacter. The sequence goes on along the minus strand of DASTPO010000146.1, from coordinate 29 downwards.
GAACGCCCGGGCTGACGACGATCAGGTCC
>DASTPO010000145.1:0-6614 GCA_035762225.1 Candidatus Angelobacter sp. | reverse complement strand
TGAAGCATTTCCGCCAGGACCACCGGCTGGGCAGCCTGGTGTCGGCGCTGATTCCGCAGACAAAATCGCACACTCCGGCTGAAGCTCTGCGGCACGAACTGGAGAAGAAAGACAGCGAGATCAAAAAGCTGCAAAAAGAGCTGGAACAGATGCGGATGAAGTCGGCCGGCTCACAGGTGGCAGCCGTCGGCGAAAAGGCGCGGGACATAAAAGGCGTGAAGGTCGTGGTCCAGCGCGTAGACAATCTCGATCGCGGCCAGATGCGCACCCTGGTAGACAACATGCGCAACAAGCTGGGCTCCGGCGTGGTGGTGCTGGGTGGCGTGCAGGATGGCAAAGTCGCGCTGATCGTTGGCGTAACGGCTGATCTCACGGCGCGTGTGCAGGCGGGAAAGGTGATTAAGCCGGTGGCGGAAAAGGTTGGCGGCTCCGGCGGCGGACGGCCCGATATGGCGGAGGCCGGCGGAAAAGACCCGGCACGGCTTGATGCCGCGCTCAACGAGGCGCATGCAGCGGTGGAACGGCTGCTTTCCTAACATCCTTATCCCTATGAACAGACCTCTTCTTGGCCTTCTGGCACTTGCCGCTTCTTTGTCAGCCGCTGCTTCCGCGCAATGCGTGGCCGCGATACAGAAAGCAGGATCCAATCTAAAGATCCTCCGCTCTGGAGACCTTATCGGCGACGGCTCCCGCGAATATGTAGCGGTCCGGATGCTGACGAAGCAGCCCAAGCAAGGCATGTATGTTTCGCGCCTGGTGATTGCGCGTGCCCAGCACGGAAGCTGTTCGATCGTACTAGACGCTGGAAAGAATGGGCCCCAGAACCCCGTTGGTTATGTTGGTATTGAGTTTATCGATGATGGGGGCGGTTTCTACGGATACTCAGTCGAGTTCAGTTCCCATGATCGCGATCACAAAGATAAGGAAGACCTGTATCTTACCTGGCTCAATCCGGATCACGAACCTGAAGGAATGGGACTTGCTATTGGTTGGAATAAGAAAGTAGGCCGTTATCAGGAGTACCAGGAAGAGAGCTCGCCGGAGATGTTCAAAACGGAGCTTGCAAACCCGCGCCACATCAATTCCAGACTTTGCGGAAAATGTCCGAAGTAGTTTGGTGCTGCAGGGTATACCTGTCGAATATTGTCGTGAGAACGCCTTGATCTTGTTATGGCGGAGGCCGGCGGAAAAGACCCGGCACAGCTTGATGCCGCGCTCAACGAGGCTTATGCGGCGGTGGAAGGGCTGTTGAAGTAGAATATGCGCCGCACATTTGTGCAGAACGCTTCGCAACGGCTATCAGTGCCAGTGGAACAGCCGTTGGAACCAATGGCCTTTCACCCACCGGCGTACGTTCGCTAGCACTTCAATTCTGTTTTCCAATTCAATCAGGGATTGCGGCGCGCCGCTGAGGAAGCCGTCCGGAGAGTCTGCGCCTGAATCGTGGAACCCCAGGTCGACGACGTGCTTTTTGATTGGGCCGGCCTGGAGGGTGACGACGCGACCCGGCAAGTCAGTAGCATGCGAGCTATAAGAGTCCTGCAACTCGAAGAAATGGGCCTTCCGAAATTCTTCCACCAATTGCTTCACAGCGGAATTCGAGATGTGCCCGGTCCGCTTTCCCCGAACAAACACGCCTGCACGGCCTTCATATTGGACTGTCCCATCGCCGGAGATGGTGAGTAAGTAAGTTGGTCCGTCACCGCCCATACCTCCAGACCGCCAGAATGTAATGACCACTGCTTGTGAATCTTTTATTTCGGGAACGGAGGTCTGCGCGAAGCCGGAGACAGCGGCCACTATCAGAAAAATGCACCAGCGGCAGGAGGGAAAGCAGTGTCGCACAAGCAAAGTATAGCTATCCTGGGGCCGGCGAATCTGATCAATGCAGCGTTGTGTGTCCCCATGCGTACAGCGCGGAAAGCAGCCACATTTCCAGGGTCACGAGCGCGTAGAACACCAGACGAAGCTTTTTTGTGATGGTCATAACGGTTGAACGGAGCGGCGACCGGGTCTTGCAAGGCAATTACTTAAGTTTTGTAAGGCCCCGGGGTAGCGGTTCGTCCCGGGATAGCGGATTCGGGCTGGGATTTGCGCGAATTCTAAGGGTTTTGCCGGGGTTTATTGGCTGTTCACCCCCTAGATTCATCCGGTTTTAGCCGATTGCTACCGGCTGGGAACCGACATATAATCCGTATCCTCTGGCTAGCTCTCCAGTATCAGGACAAGGGTAAAAGGTGTTTGGCCTTCAGTGAGGTGGCGCAAGCCACCGGGAACTGATATTTAGAGCATAACCCGATGAAAAAGCACCTATTTACCATCCTGATCGGCGCCACGTCGATGGTAGCAAGTAACCCAGCCCGTGCGCAGAACATCGTTGCCACACACGATGCTTATGGCCACACCGTCTGGATCGCCAGCGACGAGGCGAAGCCTCAACCAAAAACGCAGGCCTCCCAGCCCGCCACCAATTCCGCAGCAGATTCCAGAGAGCAGTCCACAGTCTCCGCAACATCCGCGGCAAACACCCAGGCGAGCACGCCTGCAGCGCCCTCTGCAACATCCGCGCACAGCAGCGGGCTGGTGTACTGGAGCAACAAGGAAAAGCGCTGGAAGTCTGTGCCGCTGATCTCGTCGGCCACCATGAAAGCAGCGCGGAGCGCGGCCCAGGAGCTGAACGTGGAGTTCCCTTCCGGCCGCAGCCGTGCACTGCTGCTTTCACGCCCGGTCAACCTGGCGGAGGGCCTGAACCAGGTAACGCCGGCGGATTCCGCCACGGTGGACAAGGCAATTGAAGCCGCGGCAGAACGCCATGGCGTTGATCCGAACCTGGTTCGCGCAGTGGTGAAGGTGGAGTCAAACTTCAACTCGCACGCGGTATCAAGCAAGGGCGCGATGGGGTTGATGCAATTGATGCCGTACACGGCCAAGTCGCTGAACGTGGACAACGCGTTCGATCCGCGGCAGAACATTGACGCGGGCGTCCGCCACCTGAAAAGCCTGCTGGAAAACTATAATGGGAACGTGGAACTCTCGCTGGCGGCCTATAACGCGGGCAGCGGCGCGGTAAGAAGGAGCGGCGGCATTCCGCCCTACCGCGAGACGCGCGATTACGTGAAGAAAATCACGGACATCTACCGCGGGTCGGCATTGCGGCCAAAGCTGGTGGAGACGCGCGATGCTGATGGCCATCGCGTATTTTCCAACAACGAATAGCGCGGCTTCGGGTTTATTCTGTAGGTGCTTTGAAAATTGCGGTAATGAAAATCGGACCCCGTACCCTCACTCGGAACACGATTGTGTGTGCACTGGCCTGCCTGATGCTGGCGCCAGGCAGCAGTTTTGCGCGCTCGGTAAAGCAGAAAAAACAGGCAGCGCGGGCCCAATTTGACCAGGCGGAGCGTCTGCGCGAAGCGCTGGACGGCAAGACGGAATCCGACCGCACCCGCGGCGATTACCAGAAAGTACTGGATGCCTACCGCAAGGTCTATTACACCGCACCCACCTCAGTAAAGGCCGACGCCAGCGTACTGGCCGTGGCGGAATTGCTGGAAGACCAGGGCCGCATTCTTAACGATCCCAAGAGTTTCAAAGACGCCATTGGACAGTATGTCTTCCTGCGGCGTGAGTATCCGGGCAGCAAGCACCGAGCCGAGGCGCTTTATGCCATCGCGCAAATCTATCGTGACGACCTGGATGACAAAGTTCAAGCCAAGGCCGCATTCGATGACTTCCTGAAGCACTATCCGGCGAACTCGCATGCCCCGGAAGCACGCAAGGCGATGGCAGAGATCGATAACCCTGCGGCTGCGGAGAACCCGTTCAAGGCCAAAGCGCCGAAACGGGGTCGCCAGAGCAGACCTGCCACGTTACGCGCGACCCGGGAAAAACCCGACGTTGCCGCTGACGATGAAAATGCGCCGGCGCCTCCAGCACAGTCGCAAGCGCAGGATGTCTCCGCAACGGCTGACGCGCAGCCCCACCACCTGGCTCACCTGACCAGCATTCGTCACTGGTCAACGCCCGATTACACGCGCGTGGCCATTGATCTGGAGCAGGAAGTAAAGTACCAGGCTGGTCGAGTGCCTCATCCGGACCGCATCTTCTTTGATCTCTACGGCACCAAGCTGTCTTCTGACCTGGTAGGCAAGACTTTTGAAGTGGACACAGGCTTCCTGCACAAGATCCGGGTTGCGCAATACAAACTCAACATGGCGCGCGTGGTGCTGGATGTGGATGACGTGGCGGAGTATTCGGCGTTTCTGCTGCCCAACCCATACCGTCTGATCATCGATATCCATGGCAAAATGCCGCCGACGCAGGTGGCGAGGAAAGACCAGAAGACATCGCCAGTTGCTGCGAAGCCCTCGACGCCGGGGAAATCCGCGGACGATGCCGATACCGGCAACGACGTGACTGTAACCAGCGTCAAGCCGGGAGAAAACAGGCCTGCTGTATCGAAAACCACGGACAATCCCGCGCCGGCGGAAAACGCTGAGGCCAAGTCTCCTGCGCGCGGGCAGGGTAAAGATCGGGACAAAGATAAAGAGCGGGTGGTAACGGAAAGCCCCGCGGAGGTGGCGAAGGCGGTCTCACCCAAAGTTGTGACGGACGACACAGGCATGGATGATTCGGGGAAAGCATCCAGCGAGCCGACCAGCGGCCCGACGTTTGAATCGATCTCGCCCAAAGAATCCAGCCGCAACAGGAAGAAGGTTGTGGATCCCGCAACGCGGACTTCTACCCTGGCAGCCAGCACACGCACCGCAGCGCCGACAGCGTCAGGAGAACGCTCTCTGATTCGCGCGCTGGGGCTGAAGATCGGCAAGATTGTGGTGGATGCAGGCCACGGCGGGCATGACACCGGCACCATCGGCCCGAACGGCCTGGAAGAAAAAGACCTGGTGCTGGACGTGGCGCTGAAACTGGGCAAACTGCTGGAAGATCGCCTGGGCGCTGAGGTGGTTTACACGCGCGATGACGATACTTTTATTCCGCTGGAGACGCGGACGGCCATCGCCAATAAAGAGCAGGCGGATTTGTTTATCTCGATTCATGCGAACTCCTCGAGCGATGCTTCAGCGCGCGGGGTGGAAACTTATTACCTGAATTTCACCAGCCGGGCCGACGCGCTGGAAGTAGCGGCGCGCGAGAACGCGGTGTCTGAAAAATCCATTCATGAGTTACAGGACCTGGTGAAGAAGATCGCGCTGAAGGAAAAGATCGGAGAATCGCGCGAATTCGCCACCGACGTCCAGCGCTCGCTGTATAGCGGCTTGAGCGCCAAGAGTCCCAGCCTGCGCAACCGCGGCGTGAAGAAGGCGCCGTTCGTGGTGCTGATTGGGGCCAACATGCCTTCGATCCTGGCGGAAATTTCTTTTGTCAGCAACCCTGACGACGCCAAAAAACTGAAGACCAACGAATATCGCCAGCGCATCGCCGATTCGCTCTATAAAGGCGTTTCCCGCTACGTCAACAGTCTGAGCGGGGTGAAGGTAGCTTCCAAAAACACCGGCTTCAAGGCTGACGGCAGTGAAGCTTCGGCCGTGGCCGCGAAATAGCTGTTTCATCACGCTGACACTCCACAATCATCCACGCTTCAAGTCAGGTTCCATCCAGCGAGCTTTTGCTTCAGGCGAACTCAGAAGCTCACGGCTGTAAAACTCGAACGCCAGATTCTTATCACTGATCTGGGCTTGGATCTGGCTGACCGATTCGCTGAGACACAGGCCGCGATTGAGTCTCTGCTCCACCTGGCACAGCCAGAAACGCGTCAGCGTCTCATGGTAGAGTCCGGTGACTCCATGATGGCCGGCAAAACGCTTCAGGCTGGCGCGCATGCGGTCGAGCGCAGAGTCGAAATCAGCGGCGTAAAGATAGACAACCGCAATTGTCAGGTGGTCACGATGATGAAACTCTTCATTCGCCAGCAGACAACGCTCCAGTCGATCTGCCAAAGTCAGGATTTGTGCATCCGTCATTGCCTACTCCAAAGAAAAACGCCCGCGGGCGTTTGCCGACGGGCGCAATTTCTATACTCATCCAGAGTAGAGGAGAACCCGTGGAAAGTCAAAAGCGCCTGCTGCGCCCTCAGTGGCAAAACATTTACCATGGGACGAACTCGGTGTCTTTTGTCGCCGAGCAAGACCGTTTCTGCATAAGGGAGCAGGCTCTGGATGTTTGGCAGGATGTTCGGCAAGGCGAAGGCTTCTCCGCAGCAGGTAACCAACGGCCGCTTTGAGATCGAGCGCGACGGCCAGATAGCTTATCTCGAATACAATCTGGCCGGAAACGTCCTTCAACTCATCCACAGCGAAGTTCCCCAGGCCATGCGCGGTCACGGTGTCGCGTCCACGCTGGCGCAGTCGGCGCTGGAATGGGCCCGCGAACACCAGGTAAAAGTGGATGTAGTCTGCCCGTCGGTCGCGGCCTATCTGGAGAAGCATCCAGAGTATAAAGACCTTGTGCTGTAATACAACCGATGTACAATTCTTCTGCACCCCTTCTTACATGAAATCTGATGGTCAGGAGGTAACCTCATGCGGCATGCTACCGCTACTCGTGCTCTGCTAATGGCTGTGATCGCCGTTTTATTGCTGCCGGTTTACGCGCAC
>DASTPO010000144.1:0-2804 GCA_035762225.1 Candidatus Angelobacter sp. | reverse complement strand
ACAATGGACCTGGCTGCGCGCGGCGGGACAACTTATCTCTGATTGCATCTCTTTATGGATCATGCTGGCCATTGCCCGGGTGTTTCCTTACGTTTTGCGCTCAGACGGCGCGAAGTTGACGGCCAATGACGCCCAGAGCCTCCTGCTCTTAAACCAGGTAATTCAGTGGTGCGTGATTTGCGTGGCCGGGATCATCTGCCTGATTCTCGCCGTCCACGCCTTCCAGACGGTTCGGGCGGTGCGGCGGATGGTCAACCAACGGCGCCATCCCGCGGCAATGGGGATCTCGCAAACGTTGTAGGCCCCCGGAGGGACCGGAGCAATCGGCGCCGAGGAAACACAGGTCTCGGAATAAAATTAAGCCACTGACGGGAATAAATCTCTGTTTCCCCGGGTTAGTAGAGATACATCTTCTCTGCTGGTAACAAAGGGCCGCATGCCTCGCGGCCCGTTTTTTGTGACAGTGGATCAAGTTCTTCAGAGAGCAGAGGGCTTTAGTGGACCTTGGCGGGGTTGTTGGCTTCTGCCTGTTGCAGCGCTTTTTTTCTGCGGCGGCTGAGGATGAACGGACGGCGGCGGCGCCGTTCCACCCGGGTGTCAATCTTCTTCCAGAAAGCCCAGAAGTAATCAACCGCCGAGATGATGGAAACGGCGACCATGAACCAGATGGCCATTTTCGCCACCAGATCCACTGAAAGAACGAAGGAGACAAACCCGAAGTGGAAGCTCCAGATGTCCCAGCGGATGGCCAGGATGGCGGCGACCACGGAGACGATCTGCACCACCATCTTGAGTTTGCCCAGCTCGCTGGCTTCAATGGTGAAACCTTCGGCGGAGGCGATGGAGCGCAGGCCGGAGATAAGGAATTCACGGCCGATAATCAGCACCACCACCCAGACGTTCACGATGTCGGGAACCAGCCGCAGCAGGGTGATGTAGCAGGCGGCAATCATCAGCTTATCGGCCAGCGGATCCAGCAGCATGCCCATGGTGGTGATCTGGCCGCGGCGGCGGGCCAGATAGCCGTCCAACCCGTCCGTGATTGAGGCCAGGATGAAGAGGCCCGAAGCCAGCACCACGCGCAGGGTATCGTTCCGTGAGGTGAAAAATGGCGTGGTAAGGATCCATATGATCAGCGGGACGGACGCAATCCGGGAAAGCGTGATGTAATTCGGCAGGTTCACTGGAAATGGGCGGGGCTTTCAGCCGCTCTGATTATCCTTGGAATTGGCCCTTCGCGCAATTCCGATTGTTGAGGTTACTTCTTTCCGTTAATGGTTTCCAGACAGCGAGTATATAGCTCGAGCAGGTGGCTGGCGTAATCGTCAGACTTGGTCTCAGCACCGGCATGGAAGCCGGCCCCGGCCACGGTTTTGCCATAGTTGGTGGTGGCGGCGATGAATTTCATCAAGTCCAGGGCAATATCTTCATTGCGGCGCGCGCCGGCTATTCCTGCAAGCGGATCCATGGGTTCCCTCCAGAGAGTATGTTCAACTCTCTATTGTAATTGGCCCTGCGTTCCGCCGTCAGCAGGCCGCAACCCCGCCGTTCCGCCCCTGGCCGGGGCCCAAACCGCCCGATGCCGACGCCTGCGCGCTCCCAACCGCGGATGCTACCATTGAATCATGGACATGACCTGGGTGACGGACCGGATCGCCGTGGGCGGCGGAATCTGGAATGATGAGAACATGGAAGAGCTGGTGGGGCAGGGCGTCACGCACATTATCGATATGCAAATTGAGTTTGACGATCGCCCGCTGGCCGAGCCGTATCCCCGGGTCAAAGTGCTTTTCAATCCCACCGACGATGATTTTCTTCCCAAGCCGCCCCGGCTGTTTCAAACGGGAGTTGATTTTGCCCTGGAAGCACTGGAGGGGCCCGACGGGCGCGTCTATATCCATTGCGCGGCAGGAGTGCATCGCGCGCCGATGATGACGCTGGCGCTGCTGCGGGTACTTGGATGGTCGCTGGCGGACGCGAAATCTCTCATCCTGGACCGCCGTTACGTGGTCGACTTCGCCGATGTTTACGTGGAGAGCGTGGAGGCGTTTGTGAAGGTGTACGAAGCCGCCAACGCGAACCCAAAATCGAAGTAAACACCTCTTACAACGCCACAGTTGGTTAAAGCGCTATTGCTAGTACAATCTAGCGGCCATGCCGGTGGAAGCGGTCCAGCACGTGAGGAGAATGCGCGGAGGCGCACAGGCGCACCTGATGCGCGCGGAAGATGGCCACTTCTACGTAGTGAAATTTCAGAACAATCCACAACACCTGCGCGTGCTCGCCAATGAGCTGCTCTCCACGCGTCTGGCCGAGCGGCTGGGATTGCCGGTGCCGGTGACGGAAATTGTGACCGTGGCAGACTGGCTGATTCAGAACACGCCGGAGCTGCGCATGGACATGGCCGGACTTTCTTCCCACTGCAAGGCGGGCCTGCAATTCGGAGCGCGGTATGTATGCGACCCTGCCGAAGGCCAGGTCTTTGATTACCTGCCGGAGAGCATGCTTGCCAAAGTGCGCAACCTGGCGGCCTTTGCCGGTATGCTGGTGGCGGACAAATGGCTGGGCAACGCCAACGGACGCCAGGCGGTTTTCTGGAAGAAAGCGCAGGAGAGAAAATATACCGCTACGTTCATCGACCAGGGGTATTGCTTCAATGCAGGCGAGTGGAATTTTCCCGACTCGGCGCTGCGCGGCGTTTACGCGCGCAATTTCGTTTATCAGGAGGTGCGCGGATGGGAATCATTCGAACCGTGGCTCGGGCGGGTGGAGAAGTTTGATCCAGTGACGGTGCGCGAGATCGC
>DASTPO010000143.1:0-7762 GCA_035762225.1 Candidatus Angelobacter sp. | reverse complement strand
CAAAACTTCCTAGACAGGGGGTAGCATTCGGTCGCACTCCAGCACTGAATGCTCTCTAACCCTGGCGACCAAGGTTGTTGCCAAGCGCTCACACCAACTCAATTTGCCAATTTTCTACCTGACATTTAATTTGCTTTTACTGACACCAATCGAGCCTTTTATGGGCACTGAACGCACATAACGCTCCTAGCCGGGCGCGACCGATCTCGTTCCATAGAGCCGGAAAGCTTTATCGGACGTCGAGTTCGTTCAGCGGTTTTGAGACATGTGGTGAGACCGCTAACCGGCATTCCTTTGCGTGAATCTGCGCCACAATCATATCCTTCTCCGTAGTCCGGGGAGAATTTTCGAGCAGCCTTCCAATCACATCCGCGGCGCTATATGAAGTTTCTCCGGCCTCCAGGAACTGGGGAATGTTTTTCAGATCATCGCCCGAGGTAACCAGCCCGGCTTCCACATGCTTTCCGTTTCTCACCTGCGGCTGCCCGATGTTCGCCACCAGCGCGTTGCACAGGCACTTCCTGCCCGCTGTATTTTCTTTCGCTCCGCCCTTGGCGGTATAGAGCGTCACCGGCTCGCCCGGACAACGGAAATCCACTTTTCCCTCGGCGGTTCGGTAGGCCTCGCGCAAATAGCCCAGATCGCAGATTCGCGGCCGCGACTCATATACCGTCTGCTCTGAGAGTGATCCCTCCAGTTGCGCCACCTTGAACGGAAACCCCGTGGGCGAGGCCACCGGGTCGGTAAACACGCGCGCCTCTCCGGCTATCGCCTGTTCCATCAGCCTCCGCTTGAAATCCTTCCGCAATCCAGACTCTTCACAAAACGCGAATGCCGTTCCCACCTGGACTCCGGCTGCCCCGGCCGCCAGCGCCTCCTGCACCTTTTCCGGCGATCCATACTCCCCTGCCAGCCAGAACGGCAGTCCCAGCTCGCGGATTCTGGCCAGGTCCACGCGGTCGCGCTCTCCATACACCGGCTCTCCCTGCTCATTCAACTCCACTTTGCCCCGCGGCGGCGCATTGTGCCCTCCCGCTCGCGGCCCTTCAATCACAAACCCGTCCACCTTCCCGTTCGCTTTCTTCACCATGGTTGTCGCCAGCGTGTTGGAGGCGATAATCGCCAGGAATTTCGGCCGGCGCAGCGCAGGCAGATCGCGCTCCATGAAATCGCGCGGGTTGAACGTCATGCTGAAATCTTCTCCCGGCAATGCCCCGGTCACGGCCAGCGGATAGGCCGCCGGCTCGTGCCGCGCCAGACGGTCCAGCGCACCGGGAACTTTCAAGGGAATGCCTGCCCCCATCAGCACGTAATCCACGCCCGCCAGCATCGCGCCATACAATGACGGCAGCAGCGGCAGCTGTATCTTCTCCAGGAAATTGATCCCCACCGGATTCTCATGCCCCCGGCTTGCCAGAAAAACTTCCGCAAAATTGGCGACCATACAAAGCTCCTGCAATTCGCGCGGGCTCTCCTGCGCGTGCATCGGCATCGCCTTGTAGGATTCGCGCTCCTGCTTGCCGCCCGGAACGTAATATGTCTTCCAGATGCGCTCCGCCATCACCGGAAACGGAAAGTGGCCAAGCGCGTGCAAAATGTTTCCGCCGCGGTCGCCATCCTGTAACCGGCGCACCAGGATCTGGTCCAGCGCCGTGCCGGACACCACGCCCAGCTGTCCCTCCCGAGAAACGGCATTCGCCAGCCGCCAGTCAGAAACTCCCGCGCCCATGCCGCCCTGAATAATCGTTGGATAGCTCATCCATGAATTGTGGCAGGGTTCCTCGCCTTCGGCTGTCACAGTTCCGTAATACCAATGTGTGACTGACATCACATTTCAATGTGAGGATGAAAGAACGTTAATTCCTGCCGGCCAGAATCTGGGGCAGCCCGTTCCGTAAAGTGCGCCCAGGCTCACCTGCTTTTTCATCGGGGCTAGACTGTCACTTCCACGTTCGCGCGGTCTCCTGCGTCGGCTGCAAACAACTGGGCCGCGCTGAACCCCAGCATGCCGGCAAACAGGTTGCGCGGAAACTCCGCCTGCGCTGTGTTGTACTGCCGCACGCACTCGTTGTAGTGCTGCCGCGCGTACGCGATTCGGTTCTCCGTCGACGTCAGCTGCTCCTGCAACAGCAAAAACTGCTGTGACGCCTTCAGCGTCGGGTATCGCTCGGCCACGGCAAAAAGATTTCCCACCGCTCCGGTCAGCGCCATCTCCGCCACCGCGCGCGTGCCGATGTCCGCCCCGCTTCCGGCGGCCACCGCTTCTGTCCGCGCCCGCGTTACCGCTTCCAGCGTCTCGCGCTCATGCGCCATGTAGCCGCGGACTGACTCCACCAGGTTCGGCACCAGGTCATGCCGGCGCGTGAGCTGCACGTCAATATCGGACCAGCCATTGTGCACCGCGTTCCGCATGCGCACTAACCCGTTATAGGCATGCACCAGAAAGAAGAGCAGAATCGCGGCAAGAACTGCAACGGCGATCAGGACCACGGAAGCTTCCAAGCCATCTCCTTATTTATGCGTCCAGCTTTTGTGCACCAGCCACCGGCTGCCGGCCTGCCGGTGCGATCTGAGCTTGAGGTGCCGATGGCTGTGGCCGCCAGCGCAGCACAAATCCCTGGCCCGGCAGAATGGGTCGTTCAATTCGCCACCTGTCGTTTTCGTCCGGCAGCGGCGTAACTCGCTTTGCTTCCGCATCGTCAGCGAACGACAGAGAGAGTGATACCTCCAGTTCATCCGCGGGGTATTTCGCGGCCACCACGGTCGGCCCCACTACCGGATGCAGCGCGTCGAACGAAGTGTAAAACGTAGCGCCAAGATATTCTGCCAGCTTGAAATGCACATTCGCGCTGTGAGCGTTCCGGCTTTCAGGGTGCCCCGGTATCTCAACCCTCAGCTCGGGCGCATGGTCCGGATTCAGCTTGACGAATACGCCGGTGCCGTCATCCTCCAGCAGGCAGCCGTTCACTGTCTCTCCATTTACCTTGACGCTTTTGATCTCAGGCGCCCTCAGGTCTTCAAACCATTTCTTCATCACCTCGTAAGCCACCGTATAGGTCGTGGTCATCGGCGAGTGGTTTTCCATATCGAACGTCGATTCGGTCATCAACTCCACGTGCTTCTCAGGCGTACCTGAGCCGGTCTGCTGGTAACGCACCTTCAACTCATAAATCACGGTCCAGTTACTGCGTACAAAATCGACGGTCAGGTACTGGAACATCCTCTCGCGCAATCCTGAGGGAAGAAGCCGGCCGATGATGTGTTCCGAAACATCCTCCGCAAATTCCCTCAACAGCTTTCGCTTGGCCGCGTCGTCCACCAGGTAGGCGATCACCGCTGCAATGGCCAGAGCCTCGCCGATCCCGGAGCATGCCCGTGCCCATAGCTCTTCGGCCACCGAACTCTCGGATTCGCCCTTGATCCCGGCCCTGATGAGCGTTGCAACCACAATCAACGTGGCCCCCATGCCGAGAATGGTGATCCAGCGAAGTCGAAACCTGGTTTGTTCCGACCGGAAGAAATTACTGATGATCTTGCGCATCTTCCAGCACCTGCTGATTGCTGATGGCCCTGCATTCTAACCCATGCAGGCATCGGCCACGCAGTCGAATATCGCGGATTTTTAGCTGGAATGATTCTTCCTGGGATGGAAAGCTGCTATTTCACGCAGTTCTCCACGCACGCCACCGTGGAGATCGTAACTTCGGCTTTCTTCTTCCTGCCGGTTTCGGTTTCCGGCAGCAACACTACCTGCATCGCTCCGTCAATCTTTTCGAGCGTGCACTCCAGCGTGCTCGATTGCACCCCGGACCGCCTGCACGCGCTCCGCTCCAGGATCTCCCGCGCCTGTTCAGGATGGGCGCTGAGTTCCTCCGCCTGGCTTCTGCTCACCACCGCCACCGTCATCGCCGTCTGTGACTTCACCTGGATCCGCACCGGTTCGCTCTCGTCCTCGGGCGTAAACGGCCCGTACGATTTGAGCGCCGGCGTGATCTCGTATTTGTCCTTGCTCAGGTTCACCCAGGCAAATTGCGGTGGATCGGGCTGGTCGCAGTGGCTCACACAGCTCCAGCGATAGGAGGTAACTCGGATATCGTTGGCAAAAACCTGGTTCACGCCGTTTTGCACAAACGGCGCCGCCACCCCGGTCACCACCGGATGGTCGGTGCTCCGGGCGTCGCGCACCACCACCACGCGCGCCTCGGAATCGGCGTAGAAATTGCAGCTGTAGCTGATTTGGGTGACCTCTTCGGTCAGGCAGGCATAGTCAAGCCGCGAGAGCCGGTCCGGGTTCCGGACCGCATGGTTCCAGTCTTCCAGCCGCACCACGCCTACGGAAAAAGGCTGCCGCGCTTCGACATCCAGGCGCACATGGATCGCCTCCGCGCCCCGCGGCGTGTACACCGCTACCCCGCTGGCGTATCCCGGCCCGATGCGGTAGCTATGCGGCTCCTGCGGCACCCAGTCGTAGGTCTTCTGCTGCCCTTGAAAAACTGCGGCTGACAGCACCAGGCCGCTCAAGATCAGGAACTTGCTCGATCTCATGGCTGAGATTATGGTGTTCCCGGTCTTGTCCCTTCAAATTACTCCAGTACCTCCCAAAGGTACCGGGACTTTAGGGTAAACGTGCGGGCCCTGGAGGCCGCAAACGCCTGGAAAGCCGGGGCTTTTAGCTTCTGGCTAATCCCCTGTCCCCAGCGCCGGCTGGACCTTGCGGTGCGACGCTCTCCACCGCCCAAACCACAGCCGTAGGCGATCCAGATAGATGTAAACCACGGGAGTGGTAAACAGCGTAAGCGCCTGGCTCACAATCAGCCCGCCAACAATCGCTATGCCCAGCGGCCGCCGCAGCTCTGAGCCTGTTCCCCCGCCGATGGCCAGCGGCAGACCGCCCAGCAAGGCCGCCATGGTGGTCATCATGATCGGCCGGAAGCGAAGCATGCATGCCTGGAAGATCGCCTCCTCCGGCGTAATGTCTCCCTTGCGCGACGCCGCCACCGCAAAATCGATCATCAGGATGGCGTTCTTCTTCACGATGCCGATCAGCAGGATGATCCCAATCAGCGCAATCACGTTCAGGTCGTTCCCCGTCAGCATGATGGCCAGAATGGCGCCTACGCCCGCCGAAGGCAGAGTGGAGAGAATCGTGATCGGGTGAATCACGCTCTCATACAGCATCCCCAGCACGATATACACCGTGACCACCGCCGCCAGAATCAGCCACGGCTGGCTCTGCACAGAGTCCTTAAACGCCGCCGCCGTTCCCTGAAAGCTCCCATTCACTGCTGCCGGCACTCCCAGGTCGCGCATCGCCCCTTCCACCACTTTGGCCGCGTTCCCCAGCGGCACGCCCGGCGCCAGGTTAAATGAGACCGTCACCGCCGGATAGAAGCCCTGATGGTTCACCTGCAACGCCGTGTTCGAAGGCTCATAGCGCGTGAACGATGAGAGCGGCACCTCTACTCCCGCCGCCGACTTCACATAGGTATTCTTCAGCGCGTCTGTTCCCGGCAGCAGCTTGGGATCAACTTCCATCACCACGTGATACTGGTTCAGCTGCTTATACATGGTGGAAACCTGCGCCTGCCCGAACGAGGAATACAGCGCCGCATCCACCTGCGCCGGCGTGATTCCCAGCCTCGACGCCGTGTCGCGGTCCACCACCACGTTTGCCGCCAGTCCTTTGTCCTGCTGGTCGGAGTTCACGTCCCTCAACTCCGGCAGCGAGCGCAGCTTGGCCTGGATTCTCGGCGCCCAATAGTTGAGGTCCTGCAGATCCTCTGACTGGATGGTGTACTGGAACTGCGCGTTGGAAAACCTCCCGCCGATATTCAGGTCCTGCGTCGGAGTGAGAAAGAGCGTCGCGCCGGGCACCACGGCAAGCTTGCCGCGGAGCCGGTTGACGATCTGGTCGGCCGTAACTTTGCGCTCGCTGATCGGCTTCAGCACCACGAACATGCGCCCGGTGTTCGAGCTGCCCTGCCCGCCGGAGAACGCCACTGCGTTATTCACTCCCGGATCAGCCAGCACGATCTTCACATACTGGAGCATCTTGTCGCGCAACGCCGGAAAGGAAATATCCTGTTCCGCCTGGATCGCTCCGCCCAGCCGTCCTGTGTCCTGCTGGGGAAAGAAGCCCTTTGGCGCTTCCCAGCCCAGCCCAATGCTCAGCACAGCCGTGCCGATCGTCACCCCCAGCGTCAGCGCCTGGTGCCGCAGCACCCAGCCCAGGCTGCCGCGATAGACCTTCAGCATCCCATCAAAAACTTTTTCGCTGGCGCGATACACGTGCCCGTGTTTCTTTTCACTCGCTGGACGCAGAAACTTGGCGCACAGCATCGGCGTCACCGTGAGCGACACCACCAGTGACATCGCGATGGCCGTGCTCAGCACCACGGCAAACTCGCGGAACAGCCGTCCCACCAGCCCCTGCATCAGCAGGATCGGGATGAACACGGCAATCAGCGACGTGCTCATGGAGAGCACGGTAAACCCGATCTCGCGCGCGCCCCGGAACGCCGCCTGCACCGGGTCCATTCCCTGCTCCATGTAACGCGTGATGTCTTCCAGCACCACAATGGCATCGTCCACCACAAACCCGGTGGAGATCGCCAGCGCCATCAGTGAAAGATTGTCGACGCTGTAATCCAGCAGGTACATCACCCCAAACGTTCCGATCAATGACAGCGGCACCGCCACGCTGGGAATAAACGTCGCGCGCGCGTTGCGCAGGAACACGAAAACCACCAGCACCACAAGGACGATGGAGATGATCAGCGTTATCTGAATATCTTTTACTGAAGCGCGAATGGTGATGGTGCGGTCCAGCGCGACATCAAGCTTGATGGCAGCCGGAATGGACGCCTGCAACTCGGGTAACAGCTCCTTAACGTGGTCCACCGCATCAATAATGTTGGCGCCGGGCTGGCGGAAAACGATCATCAGCACCGCCGGTTTCCCGTTCGCTACGCCCGTATTGCGTATGTCCTCCACCGAATCCTGCACGTCAGCCACGTCCTGGAGCCGCACAATCCCGGTGCCGTTTCTCGCCACGATGATGTTCTTGTAGTCAACCGCGTTGAATATCTGGTCGTTATCGGTGATCTGCCACGCATGAGTGCCGTTCGCCAGCTCGCCTTTCGGGCGATTCGCATTCGCAGCGCCCAGCGCGGCGCGCACCTGCTCCACGCCCACACCCAGCTTGCTAAGCAATGTCGGATTGATCTCGGCGCGCACCGCCGGCCGCGCTCCGCCGCCTACAAACACCTGCCCGATTCCCGGAACCTGGGAAAGTTTCTGCGCCAGGATGGAATCAGCCACGTCATACATCCGCGGCTTGCTGATGGTCTCTGACGTGAGCGAAAGAATCATGATCGGCGCGTCAGCGGGGTTCACTTTGCGCCAGTTCGGGCGCGTCGGCAGGTTGGCCGGCAACTGTCCCAGCGCCGCGTTGATGGCCGCCTGCACATCGCGCGCGGCCGCATCGATGTTGCGCGAAAGATCGAATTGCAACGTGATTCCAGTGGATCCCAGCTGGCTCGTCGAGGTCATCTGGTTGACCCCGGCAATGCGTCCAAACTGCCGCTCCAGCGGCGTCGCCACGGATGATGCCATGGTCTCGGGGCTCGCTCCGGGCAGGCCCGCGTTCACGCTGATCACCGGATATTCAACCTGGGGAATCGGAGCTACCGGCAGCCGCGTGTACGCCAGTATTCCCGCCATCAGCACACCCATCATCAGCAGTGATGTGGCTACCGGTCGG
>DASTPO010000142.1:0-3871 GCA_035762225.1 Candidatus Angelobacter sp. | reverse complement strand
ATGGTGGAGGGCGGCACCGCGGCTTCCTGCGTGCGCTTGAGCAGGCTGGCCAGAGGCGTTTCCGCCTGGTAAGGCAGCTGGCCGGTAATCATCTGATAGAGAATCAGGCCCACTGTAAAAACGTCTGAGCGCGCGTCAACCTTCTCACCCTTGCCCTGCTCGGGAGACATGTACTGGAGCGTGCCCAGCAGTGCGCCGGTCTGGGTCTTGCCATCGCCGGTTTCGGCGCGCGCCACGCCAAAATCCATGACCACTACGCGGCCCTGGCGGTCAATCATGATGTTGCTCGGCTTCAGATCGCGATGGACCACGCCTTCGCTGTGCGCCGCCGCCAGCCCGCTGCAAACCTGATGAATAATCTCCAGCGCCTCGGGGCTAGGCAGCTTGCCTTTGTCGGAAAGCAGGCTGCCGAGATCATGACCATCAACATATTCCATGGTGATGAATCTCAGGCCGCCGGATTCCCTGACGTCAAAGATCCGAATGATGTTTTTATGAGCAATCTGCCGGGTCAGGAGCAGTTCCTGGGTGAAGCGATGAATCACCTCAGGATGGCTGGCAAGATCGGGGCGAATGCACTTGAGAGCGATGGTACGGTCAATGTCGCGATCGTACGCTTTGTAAACTGCGCCCATGCCGCCGACGCCCAGAATCTCCCTGATTTCAAACCGCCCGCCGATGAGTTGCCCGATAGGAAGGATGGCATCCAGATGAAAAGACACACCTCTGGCTGCGGGCGCGGGCGCTGCTCCGGCGGCACCGGCCGACTGGGTGTTGCCAATTGTTACCGCGTCGGAATGCCGCCGCTCATCCTTGGGATCCATGGGCACTGGGTTAAACCGTCGTTATTAATCAGCATGATACGCTCTGACCAAGCAAATAGACACACTTAAACTGCGCAGCCGGCCCCAAAATTGCAAAATCTTTCACTTATATAAGACGCCGCATTAGGCCTTTGCCCTTTTGCCTCAATTTCGATTTCCAGCTACTCTCATTTGCAATTGCCGCTCCGCTTAAAAAAGTAAATAATAGGTGGCACTGCGGGCCCAGAGACCACCTTCTCGCATCTGGTTTAGGAGAACAACTCACAAATATGTCGATGGGAGCGTCACCTCGCCTGAAGGAAGCCGCCATTCTGATTGATGTCGCCGGGCAGCATCGGCGGGTGGTTATCGCAAAGTCTCCTTTCACGCTGGGGCGCTCAGAGGACTGCGACGCCACCATACCTGACGTTCGTGTCTCCCGCATTCATGCCCGGATCGAAACCGAAAACAACACCTACTTCGTTGCCGACGCCGGGAGCCGCCATGGCACATTCCTGAACGGCAAACAATGCGATCGGGCACAGCTGAAAAACAACGATGAGATCAAGCTGGGCGAAGGCATCAGGATCATTTTCCAGTACGGACCGCCGGTCGATAGCGGCACCAATATTCTGCTGACGCGTCTGGCATCGAACTCTGACAGTACTGACCTGGAAAAGCTGCGGCTCTTCCTGGAAGCGGCGCGCAGCCTGAGCAGCGGCCTGGTGGTGGAGGACGTGCTGCGCAACATGCTGGATTACGCGCTGAAGCTCACCAAGGCAGAGCGGGGATTTGTCTATTTGAAAGATAAGTCGGGCGCACCTCTGCTTACCTGCGGCCTGGATAGCTCGGGTGTTCCGCTCACGCGCGACGGCAACGTATCTCACTCGGTGGTGCGCGAAGCCATGGTATCTGCTTCGGAGTTCGTCACCGGCGACGCCACCCGACTGAGCGCATTGGCTGAACGGCAGAGCATTGTGCTGAATGACCTCCGGACGGTGATTGCGATTCCTTTGCGCACACGGCATTCGGCGGCAAGCCCGCTGGCGGCGGCCGAGGTGGACGGGGTCTTGTATCTTGACAGCCGTTCCATCTCGCGGAGCATTTCCGGAGTTGGCCATGAGGTACTGCGCGCGCTGGCCAGTGAGTGCGCAGCGGTGCTGGAGAGCGCCAAACTGGTGGCGGCTGAACAGGCCGCACTGCAATATCGCAAGGAGATGGAGATTGCGTCTTCCATCCAGCGCAGTTTGATCTCCGTGCCGGAAGTGCAGAGCGATTTTGCCCGCGTGATGGGCCAGAGCATTCCCTGCCGTGAAGTTGGCGGAGATTTTTTCGATGTCGACGTTTCGCCCGACGCCGTGACCATCATCGTTGCCGACGTCTCCGGCAAAGGAATCTCTGCGGCCTTGCTGGCCTCCGTGATCCACGGCATGTTTTATTCGCAGATCTCGGGCGGATCCACGCTGGCCAACGCCATCGGCTCCATCAATCGCTTCCTCTGCTCCCGCGTCGCCGGCCAGAAATATGCCACGCTGATGGCGGCGCAACTCAAGCGTGACGGCACGCTTGACATCATCAATTGCGGCCATGTTCCCGCCATCATTACGGAAGGCGGATCGGTGATCCAGGTGACCGACGGTGATTTTCCGGTCGGCCTGATACCCGACGCCGAGTTCCACGTCATCCAGCGTCATTTCCCCGCCGGCTCGCGCTTATGCATCCTTACTGACGGCATCAGCGAAACCGAGAACCTTGCCGGTGAAGAGTTCGGGATCGTCAAAGTGGAAGAATGCCTGAACGACGCGGAGCCTGTGGTCAAGGTGATGAACATCGTCCGTTCGTTTTCCGGCGACCAGGAGGCACAGGACGACCGAACCATGGTGGTCCTGGAAAGAACACGCTAACGGATCAATCGTCACATCCCGTTCTTTCTGAGGGGCAGCGGCTCTCTCTGAAGTTCGCTGCGGCGTCTCGGGTGTACCAGCAGCACTCATCCATCTCCTGACGATTCTGATCAAAATTGAACACTTCTCCTGTACCATGATCATGTAACCTTTCCTTAGCCTGATCAGGGAGCGTTTTGTTGCATGATCAGGAAACGCTTCGTCGCATGATGATGTTTGACCGGCCTTGATCCCCCATGCGTTCAATTCGAACCGCGGCCCCAGCTGTGAGCCGCCCAGCCAGGCACACACAAGGAGCCTTGAAACGCATGAAGGTCCATCTGATCAATCCGAGCAACGTCTCTTTTGGAACCGCTGTTATTACGCCACGCTGGCTGTACGTTCTGGCCGGAGCCACTCCGGGCTCGTACGGAGATCCCAACCTTATCGATGAAACTCTTGAGTTGTTGAATCCCGAACAGATTCAGCAAGGGGATGTTGTTGGCATTGGAATTCACACCGGCAATGCGCTGCGCGGATATGAAATCGGCCGCCTGGCTAGAGAGCGCGGCGCGTGGGTGGTTTACGGCGGCATCCACGCCACGCTCTATCCTGAAGAAGCGCACCAGATTGGCGGCGCCCACGCCGTGGTCAAGGGCGATGGCGACGTGGCCTGGGCCTCGGTTCTTGATGACTGCGCAAACTCTTTGCCCAAAGAAGTGTATGAAGCCGGACGGATTGAAGCCTCCACGTTCAAGGCTGCGCGCTGGGACCTGCTGCCGCCGAACCGCTACATGTGGGCTTCGGTGCAGACTGTGCGCGGCTGTCCCAAGCATTGTTCATTCTGCTCGGTGTGGCGTACTGACGGACAACGGCCGCGACAGCGCTCGTCGGACGTCGTCTTGGAAGAAATCGTCCAACTGCGCCGATTGGGGTTTCGCTTCATCGCGCTGGCTGACGACAATTTCTATCCCGTAACCTTGACTGACCTGCAGTTGGCCGAACGCCAGAACAATTCCCATCGCGTGGAGGAGTTGAAGGCTATCCGCGCGGAACGATTTGAACTGATGGCGCGTCTTGCCCAGCTTCCCGCCGACACGGTTTTCTATACCCAGATCACCATGGAAGCAGCCGAAGATCCTGATTTTCTTGACGCCATGAATGCCGCTCACATCAAGGGCGCTC
>DASTPO010000141.1:0-4322 GCA_035762225.1 Candidatus Angelobacter sp. | reverse complement strand
TACCGGCAACGCCTCCCGCGGCCTGGCGGGCAGCCCGGGGATCGGCTCCGGCAATTTCTTTCTGCAAAAGGGTGACCGCACGCCGCAACAGATTATCGGCAACATCAAGAGCGGGCTCTATGTCGTACAGTTCCTGGGCTTCGGGGTGAACATGGTTACGGGAGATTTCTCTCGCGGAGCCAGCGGCCTCTGGATAGAAAACGGGGAGCTTGCCTATCCGGTGGAGGAAATCACGGTTGCCGGCAATCTCAAAGACATGCTGAACAACATCTCTGAGATTGGCAATGATCTGGAGTTCCGCAGCTCAACTGCCGCCCCCACGCTACGTATCGACGGCATGATGATCGCCGGCGCCTGAAAACGTTTCTACCTTTTGCTGGTTCTCCGGCCATCGACCGGCTGCTTTCCATGTGCGTCAACTCTCTACGCGCTGGGGTTCCGGTAGTAGAATCTCTGCATGGGTGATTCTGAAAAAGAACAGCCGTTTTCCCTGCAGAAGCCGTCTGAGCAAAAGAGCGTGGCGCCGATGGTGATGGGCGCCGTCCTGGTGTTGATAGCCATTGTTGGGTTTATGCTCGCGGGCCGGTCGGGAAAATCTGCCGCCAAAGTCGATCAGAATGATCCCAACCTGGCAAAAATCCAGGTTTCTGACCTGCACATGGCCACGGCACAGAACTTTGCCGGCAGTTCCGTAACGTATATCGAAGGCAAAATCACCAACCATGGCGACCGTAAACTCAACGGCGCGCAGGTGCAGGTGATCTTCAAGAACTCGCTGGGCGAAGTTGCGCAGGATGAGAAATCCCTTCTCGTCACCGTGCTGCTTCCGAATAGGCCATACGTCGATTATGGCCCGCTTGACCTCGCACCGCTCGCTCCCGGCCAGACTCGTGATTTCCGCCTCACCCTGGAACACGTCTCCGCTGATTGGGATGGGCAGGTGCCGCAGGTGAAAGTGGTAGCCGCGGGATATTGAGACCCGCTTCAGTTAACGCCGGCTTTTTAGAAATTCTGACGCTGTGTCACGCGAACTGCTGTCCATAACATTGCCACGGAGGCCACGCTGAAGATTGCCAACCTTGCCCACGGCAAAGGGCCGGAACTGAGCACCAGGTGCTGCGCGTCCCAGCGCATGGTTCCAAATTCGCTGATGATATGTAGCAGTTTCAGGCGGTAGGGCTGGAGAGGCGCGAGAGAGACGATCAGGTCCAGCACGAAGAACACCACAATGGAAACCACCAGCGCTGTGTACTCGCCGCCAAGCATGGCGGAGAACAGAAATGTCATGGCATAAATCGTCGTTCCGCAGATAATCCAGAGCACGCTGAAATGGAGCGCCTCGCTCAGCGGATAATACTGATGGATAGCGAGTGAAAGAGCGGGAATAATCAACGCGGGCGCCAGTGCCAGCGCGGTCAATTCGGCCAGCCCAACTGCCATCCGTACTGATACCAGCCGTAAGCGGCTCACGGGAAGGGCCAGCGTGAATCCCGCGGTCCCTTGGGCCTGCTCGCGCGGCAGGCCGCCGAGGCCAAGAAAAAAGATCATCCAGATGAAAGCGGTCTTGAGCAAGCCGGAGTATACGAAGTTGTAGATGTGCAGGCTGTAGGATGGTCCGCTGCGGAATCCAGGAAGGGCCGCAGCATGTTCGCGTATTGGCACCTGGGCAAGGACAATCGCCGCGGAAAAAGCGACCAGCGCCACAGCGCTTACCAGGAAGCGGGTGCGTGTCTCTCTCCACGCTTTATGCCACAGCATCATGGTTTTCTCCTTCCTCAGATTAGAAATCCTGTCTTCGCGTAATCACGCCGGCGAAGGCCGCCATAACCAGCGAAACCAGCAGGATGTTCGCCAGAGTTGACCATGGGAGCGGGCCGGCTAGCACAAAGGCATCTTGCCTGAAGTACGGCATACCTGCCCCGCTCATGATGTCGTGAATGTCGCCCACATATCGCTCCACCGCGGGCAGGTCCACGACCGCCGAGTAAAGCAGCAACGCAAAGAACCCGACCAGCGAGGCGGTGTACTCTCCGTCAAAGATCACTGACGATAAAAAGCCGATCATGAATATGAAGGTGCCGCAAATTGTCCACAGCACGCTGAATTTCAGCGCCTGCATCAGCGGATAGGACTCATGGATCAGGGGCGAGAGTGAAACGATGACCAGGGCCGGAAGCAGGGAAAGCATTCCAAGTTCCGCCATGCCAACCGCGGCCCGAACGCTCACCAGCCGCCAGCGGGTCTGCGGAAGCGCCAGCGTGAAAGCGGAGGTACGATACGAACGCTCACGCAACAGCCCGCCCGCGCCCAGCAGGAGCGCCAGCAAAACAAATAAATCCCGCAGATAGCTCTTGTAGGTAATGTGCCAGATGTAACCAGCATAGGATGCTGACTGGTCTCCGATTCCTGTGCGCGCGTCATGATGGTAGAGCACGAATGCGCAACAGAAGCCGGCCAGGGTCAACGCGCTCACCAGGAATCTTGTCCGGCTCTCTCTCCAGGCTTTGTAGCAGAGCATCATGCTTCTTCTTTCACCTTTTCCAGGAAAGCTTCGCGCAGGCCAACCGGTTCCACCTCGACAGATATGGGACGCAGGCGTTGCAGGCGCTCCACTACGGCATCGGCGTCGCGGCTTGCCATCATGGTGATCTGGCGGCCATTCGTGCGGACCTGCTCAATACCCTCGGCCTGAACTTCAGCCGTGGGAGGCGGCTCCGCGGCAAAGCTCAAGGTGATACGGCGGTAGTCCTGGCGCAACCGGTCCAGCGGCAAATCCATCACCAGCCTTCCGTGATTGATCATGCAAACATGATCGGCGATGCGCTCAACCTCCGCGATCTGGTGTGATGAAAAGAAAATTGTTGTTCCTTCAGCAGCTGCGGCTACCAGGGTTTGAAGCAGCTCTTCAATTGCCACCGGGTCCAGGCCCTCACTGGGCTCATCCAGGATCAGGAGCTCGGGACGCCGTGAAAGAGCCAGCAGCAACGCCAGTTTGGTGCGCATGCCCTTGGAAAGCGCCTTTACCCTGCGGCGCGGTGAAAGCTCGTATTGCTTCAGCAGCCGCTGCTCCACCTCGGGCCGCCAGTCAGCATAGAAAGACCTGGTGAAACGCACCATTTCTTCAACCGTCATGTAGGCATAGAGCTGCTTGTCTTCGGCAACATACGCAACATGGCGGCGCAAATCCCGGCTTTGCTGCGCGTCCTGGATGGTGCGGCCCAGTACCGTTCCCGTCCCCGACGTGGGATGTGTCATCCCCAGCAGCATTTTGATGGTTGTGCTCTTGCCTGCTCCATTGCGGCCCAGAAAACACGTGATCTGGTTCGCCGCGACCCGCAGGTTGAGCGCGTTGACTGCTTGTACCTTTCCGTATGCCTTGGTCAATTGTTGCGTTTCAATGACAAATGGGTAGCTCATCGTCTTTTCTCCAGAGGCGCCGGATAGAACAGCTCCGCTTCAAAGAGCCGGTGGATTTCCTCTGCGGCCAGGCCCTGGTCCAGCAAGGTTTCCACCAGGGACCGCACCTTATCTCGGGCGCGCCGCACCCTGTCCGCGCGCGATTCGACTGTGCGTCCCGCAGAAATGTACGCGCCTGAACCATGACGCAATTCCAGCAGCCCTTCGTGTTCCAACTCGGAATAGGCCTTGGCCACCGTGTTGTGGCTCACCACCAACTCCTCCGCCAGGCTGCGGATCCCAGGCAGGACATCGCCATCGCGCAATACACCCGTCTCAACCGAATGCCGGATTTGCTGCATGAGCTGGAGATAAAGAGGCTGCCCTGCCGATGGATTGAGTTTGAAGGGCATAAATGAACTGTACCACTGCCATGGTACAGATGGACTCAGGGCAAGTCAAGCGCTGAGATCAGTACTCACTTCCGGCCTGGGGTGGCGGTGTCCGAACTTTTACACTTCAATTCGCCCTGACTACAACCGGCTTTCCTCGCGCCTGCCGGCGCTTCCACCAGATCATCGGTCCGGTGATGGCCATCGCCAGCAGTGACAGGGTTGATAGCAGTGCCAACGCCTGCGTAGGCCAGCCGTAGAAGTCACCGGTATGGATCTGCCGGGTCCAGAGCCGGACGATCTTGAATCCTACGGGAGCCGTGCGCGCGTCTTGCAGGCGACGCGTCTTGCCGGTGTATGCGTCCAGAAACAGGTTGGTCCTGCCGGCCGGGGTGTGGTCTTCCGGGTATTTCATGATGACGCGCACCGGATCTTTCGGGCCGTCTCCATATTGCAAAACCGTGACCTGCGCGTCCGGTACCGCCTTTTCCGCCACCGACAGAAGTTGATCGGCGTCCAGCATGTGCGCGCCGG
>DASTPO010000140.1:0-10176 GCA_035762225.1 Candidatus Angelobacter sp. | reverse complement strand
GTACCGCTGGGGAATTCTGGTGGAACACAACTCCAATCCCGCAACACCTGGCGCAGGCTCATGCATCTTCATGCACATCTGGCGCGGGCCCGGTCAGCCTACGGTAGGATGTACAGCTATGCAGCAGGCTGACTTGGAATCGTTGCTGGGATGGCTTGATCCCGTCCGCGACCCGTTGCTGGTACAAATGCCCATCACAAAATATCAGCAGCTGCGCACCGGCTGGCGCTGGCCGGAGATCAAGGAAGAATCAGGGAATTCTACAATCGAGAACGGATCAAAACCCATTGCCAAACGATAACGGCACAATCGTGGCCTCTCCCGCGACAACAGGAAGCCGGTCGGAACTGGTCCGCGACCTGAATGTGTGGCACGCCGTCGCCATTGTTGCCGGGACAATCATCGGCAGCGGCATTTTCCGCGTTCCCGGCGAGATGATGAAGGACGTCGGCTCCGCCGGCATGGTCTACGTGGTGTGGATTGTCGGCGGCCTGCTTTCCTTTGCCGGCGCGCTGACCTATGCCGAACTCGGCGCCATCAAGCCCTGGGCCGGCGGTGAATACGTTTATGTTCGCGACGCCTACGGCCCTCTCCCGGGATTTCTCTATGCCTGGACGTGGTTCCTGATCGCCAAGCCGGCCTCCATTGCAACCGTGGCCACCGGAATCGTGGATGTGCTCAGCACGCTGCCCTCTCTCAGCTTCCTGGCGCAAAAGATTTTTGTCCTGCATCTCACGCCGGCCAACGCCTTCGAAATCACCATAGGAACCCTGGTGGCGATTGCAGCCACAATCCTTATCTCCGCCTTGAATTACATCGGCGTGCGCAAGGCCGGCAGTTTTCAGCTGGTGTTCACCGCGTTGAAGGTAGTCATGATCGTGGCCATCATGGTCATCGGCTTCACCGCGGCTAGCGGAGGCTGGGGGAATTTCCACACCACATTTCTTGGAGCCAAAGGCGGCATAGCCGGCTTCATGGCCGCGCTGACCGCGGCGCTCTGGGCTTATGACGGCTGGAATGACCTGAACATGGTGAGCGGGGAGATCAGCAATCCCGGACGGAATATCCCCATCGCTCTCATTGCAGGGGTTGCGCTCGTAGCCGCGCTTTACATGGGCATCAATGCGGCCGTGCAATATGTAATGCCGGCTGATGCCATTGCCGGTTCCAAGGTGCCGGCGTCAGTGGCTACGCAGCTTGCTATCGGGTCACTGGGCGCGGCGCTTGTCACAGCAGGCATGGCATTCTCCATGTTTGTGACCATGAATGGGACCATTATGAGCGGGGGGCGCGTGCCGTTTGCCGTGGCGCGTGACGGCTATTTTTTTAAGAAGCTTGGCGATGTCCATCCTCGGTTTCACACACCAGCCCTGGCTATTGTGGTGCAAGCCATCATGGCAATTGTGCTGCTGCTGGTGGGCGGCGCTTTCAAAGATCTGTTCTCGCTGGCCATCTTTGCCGAGTGGCTCTTCTACATGATTGCCGCCAGCACCATTTTCGTATTTCGCAATCGCGAGCCGGACACACCGCGCCCTTATCGAACCTGGGGATATCCCGTGGTGCCGGCGCTCTTCATTGTGGCCGCCTCCATCCTGCTCTACTTCACCTTCACGGAAAACCTGCGCAACTCTTTCGCAGGGACGCTGGTGATTCTGGCTGGGGTGCCGGTGTACTTATATTTCGCGAAGAAGAAGAAAAGCGTTTGACCACAAAGGGCACGAAGGGCTTTTTTCTGAAATCTTGAGCGAAGGGAGAGATCCCTATCGATCACAAACGCTTCGAGGTTTTGAGGTATTGAAATTCTTGTTGCCGTAGGGTTCCCTCAGCCGCAAAGATCCGGCGGCTTCGGGATTACAGAAAAAGCTATACCCTGCTGAACTCCAGCACTTTCTCCGTGGGGCCGCTGGGCCGCGGAGGACACAGACGCTCATAGATCTTCACGTACTCGCGCGCGGATGCAGCCCAGGAAAAATCCTTCTTCATGCCGTTAAGCATCAGTTTCTTCCAATTGTTCCTGTCCTTGAATGCTCGCAGCGCTTCATGAATGCAGTTCAGCAGCGCAACCCCGGAATAAGCGCTGAACTTAAAACCTGTGCCTTTGCCGCTGGCCTGGTCCCATGACTCAATCGTATCTTCCAGTCCGCCGGTGGACCTTACGATCGGGACAGTTCCGTACTTGAGACTGTACATCTGGTTCAGGCCGCTGGGCTCGTAGCGCGAAGGCATCAGAAACATGTCTGCGCCGGCTTCAATCTTGTGCGCCAGCGCGTTGTCATACGCCACTTTCACCGAAATCTTCTCCGGGAACTGCTTGCTGAGTTTCAGGAACAGCTCCTGATATTCTTTCTCCCCGCTGCCCAGCACGGTCATGATCAGGGGAAGGCGGGCCAGGTCGTGGCCAATCTCAGTGATCAGGTCAAAACCTTTTTGCGCGACAAAACGGGAGACGATGCCGATCACCGGCAAATCAATCGAGGCCTTTTCCAGCCCGTATTGGCGCAGTAAATCGTACTTGCACTCTTTCTTGCCCTCAAGGCTGTCCGGACTATAAGGACGAACAATGTGCTTGTCCCTGGCGGGGTCCCATTCGTTGTAATCCACGCCGTTAAGAATCCCGCTCAGCGAGCCGGCGCGCGAACGCAGCACGCCCTCCAAGCCAAAGCCGTACTCGCTGGTCTGGATTTCCAGCGCGTACTTTCGGCTGACGGCGGTGATGTGGTCAGAAAATGTCAGCCCGCCCTTCAGGAAATTGACCTTGCCCCAGAATTCCATCTGGTCAATGGTAAAAAGTTCCCAGGGGAGCATCAGCAGCGGGAGAGTGTCCGCGGGAAAGAGCCCCTGATAGCCGATGTTGTGAATGGTAAAAACCGTGCGCGTGGCGCGGAAGACCGGATCGCCCGCGTAGCTGGTCCGCAACAACACCGGAATCAGCGCCGACTGCCAATCATGGCAGTGAAAGATGTCGGGCACGCCCAGCACCTTCGATGCTTCCAGCACGGCGCGGCCGTACAGGGCAAAACGCTCGGCGTTGTCAGGATAATCTCCCGCTGGTGTGCCGTAGAGGCCGTCGCGATGGAAGAATGGCGGGTAGTCAATGAAATAGAATTGCACCCCGGCGCGCTTTCCGCCATCCAACACCGAGCAGAAACGATACTGATCGTCGAAAGGAACGGTAACGCTGCGCAGCAGCACTTTGGCGTCAGGCAGCTTCGTCTGTTTATATTTAGGGAGATAAACGGAGACCGAGTGGCCAAGTTCGGCAAGGGCCTGGGGCAGGGCGCCGACAACATCAGCCAGTCCGCCGGTCTTGGCGAAAGGCACGCATTCCGACGCGGCGAATACGATGTTCATGGGGCCTCCATTGCATCCGAACCCTGCGCGCGGGCTAAAAGAAAATTCTAAATGGCGACAACAAAAAGGGCCACTTTGCGGGACAGCAAAAAACCCAAATTAGGGCAGAATTTCCTCACCGACCTGAGCGCTGCCGAGCAGATCGTAGATGCTCTCGGCGACGTCTCGCAAACCGTGGCCATTGAGATTGGGCCGGGAGAAGGCGCGCTCACGCAGGCGCTGGCCCGTCGCGCGGGCCGCCTGATTGCCATCGAAATCGATCGCATGATGGCCGCGCGGCTCCGCTACAACTACGTTCGCCAGCCACAAGTGGAAATCATTGAGGCCGACGTGCTCAAGATTGATTTTCGCACCATCCTCAACCGCACCATCGGGCCGTTGAATGACCTGCGTCCGCTGAAGCCCGCCCGCGCGCGCGTGGTGGGTAACCTGCCCTATTACATTACCTCCGACATTCTGCTCCGGCTGTTTGAGTTCCATGATCAGTTTGACGTGATCGTGATCATGGTGCAGCGCGAGGTCGCGGACCGCATTGCTGCCAGGCCCGGTTCGCGCGACTATGGCCTGCTCTCCGCCACATCGCAGCTCTATGCTCGGGTGGAAAACCTGTTCACGCTGCCGCCTGAGGCATTTGCGCCGCCGCCCAAGGTACATTCTTCGGTCCTGCGCCTCACCGTGGCGCCACGCTTCGCCGAGCTTCAGGTTGTGCCCGACGCATTTATCGCCTTTCTGAAACAGGCTTTTGCCATGAAACGCAAGACGCTGTTAAACAATCTGCGGGGAACTTATGGCGAGCACGAGGTTCGCGCAGCATTGAAGCAAGCAGGCATCCGCGCGGATATCCGGGCTGAAGCTCTTCCCCTGGAACGCACCGCGGAAGTGTTCAAGCAGCTGACAAAAAGCTAAAGAGCGCAAAGGAAAACGAAGTTTTATTTTCGTGGACCTTTGCGCCCTTTTTGAAAGCTGGCTTTATCTCACCCGGCTGCTGCCCGAACCACCATTGTTCGGGGCTGAATGTGACTCTGCCGGAGGAGAGTAAGACCGCATCGGCGCCGGCGACGATTGGTGCATCGGAGCGGGCGGAGGCGTGGATTGATGCTGCGGCGCCTGCGGCGGCGGAGTATAAGACCGCACTGGCTGCGAAACCGCCGGTGGCGTCGGCTGAGGCACGCGCGGCTCTCTGATGATCCGCGTACCTTCTGACGGAGGCGGCATATTCGCAGAGTGGTGCGGGGTTGATGACTGGCCACCATCATTGGACTGGCTTTGCAGCGGTTCTCCGCCGCCGGTCCTCACCGCATGCCGGTCCCCGGGTTCGCGATGATCCATATTCACACTGCCCCCTGGCGATGACTCGCGCCGCTCAACGTCAGTTCTGGGCACTCTAGCCTGCACGTCGTCATTGGTAAAGACGCGTCTGCTGCTTCCTGGTCTATCCGTACCGGTTTCAGTCCGGCCTGCGCCGCCGCGATCATTTCGATTGCCCGGGATGATCACGCGGCCGCCCGGCGCTCCGCTCACGACAACCCGGCGATCCGTTGGAGGAACTGGCGGGCGAAATCCTGGGGGCGCGTTGGCCCAGCGCGGGCCGGTATGCCATCCATTGTTCCAACCGCCCGGAGCCCAGCACCAGCCACGGTTATTGACATACACCCAGCGGCCATAACGATATGGCATCCAGCCCCACGGATAGGCAGAAACCCACGTGTATCCAAAGCCGGGAGTAAAGGCCCAATAACCATTCATGAATGGATTCCAGCCGAGGTTGACGCCGGTTGGCTGCCATAGCGTGCCGTATCCCGGATCGTCAAAGTATTGGCCGTAATAATTGAGATCGCCCGTGCCGTATTGGTAGGGCGATTGCAAATATCCGCCGCCCCGGGCGGCATAGGTGCTCAAATAGTCGTCGCGCTGCTTGCTCCATTGGTCCAGTGCGTCGGCTTCCACGCCTTTGTCCAACGCATAGCGTCCCAGGTCCGTGGCGTCCAGAACGAACGTCTCATTTTTCTTGACTGCTACTTCGTCACCGCTGTCAGAATCCCGGACCGCAACCTGGCCCTTCCATACCACGACCTCCATGGGATCCGCGGTCACGCTGGTTACGCGGAACCAGCTGGAACCATCCAGCATGACAGTCTTGTTCCGGACCGTCACCTGAAAGTCGCTGTCGTCATGTTTAGCGATCTTGAACTCGGCTTCGCCTTGATCAAGATCTACCGTTGTAATGGTCCCTCCGGAAGCCGTTCGGCTCAACTCGGTAAAGGCAATCACGGTATCGGGCGCCAGGCGAATCATGCTGCCATCTTCCGTCTGTACTTCCGCCCAGCCGTCAGAGCGCGTCTGCAGCCAATTGCGTTCCGTTACCGGGACGTTCATGGTGGCGCTCTCATAGCCCTGGCCGCGGTCGATCCGCACTTCGCCTTCTACATAGCTGACGCGCACAATGCGCGCATGAGAGTCTCCATTGGTGGTCACCTCCGGCGCAATGGGTGCTCCCGGTTCTACCTGATCGCCGTTCTGGCCATCCAGTGGATCGGCAGCCTGAATCTGGTTGGGGTCTTGATCGTTCTGAGATTGGGCGCGCGCCAGTGGCACGAACGCCAGAGCTGTCATCAGCAAAAACGAAAGGAGCAGCCAGTGTTTATTACGGGTACCACGGCTCCGCATAAACCCTCCTTCTAAAAATACATCCATATCCTATTAGATGGGTGGCGGAACACTTAGTTTCTTAATGTTAAGTGTTATTGATTAATCTTAACTGTTTTCTTCAATAGACGCAGCCATTTGCGGATGGTTCATTCAGAAGGACTTTCTGGCTAACAGCCTCCTGGCTCTATCACGCGCGATATTCAGGACGCTGCCATCCTGGGCGATGCTTTCGAGCGTTGGCGCAATCACCTGCACTTCTGCCAGGTTATGGTTCTCCGCGGCGCTCTCCATGCCCTTCAGCTCAGCCTCAAGTCCAAGCTTGTCAAACCTGTGCAGGAACTGGAGCTTGCGGCCATATTCGATGGTGTTGGAAAGCCCCTGAAAGATGTCGGTGATCTCCTTGATGCACTTGTTCTCTGAGAAATCGTAGCTGGTTTCCTCATGCCGGCTCTGATCGCCGTAGGTCAGCGTCTTCTTGCCGGTGCTGGCCACCGGGTGTTTTTTGTAACTGAAATCGCCTTTGAAGTAATTTGTCTCCCTGGCGCAGTGAAAGAGCTTGTCGAGACTAGCCCCCGACATCGTGAACTCCAGAACGTAGTCGGAGTCTGGGCCGGTTTCAGCGGGCGGCTTCAACGGGTTTCGCGAAAGATACCTTGCCGATCCCGTGGACTGCACGCTGATGTCGATGCTCTGCGGCGTGTAGGCCTCCCACACGCGATCAAACGTGATGGTCGGAATCGTTGGGTTTTGCTCCTGCTTCTGCGCCGGCAACGCCAGCCCGGCAAGCAACAATAAGCCAAGAATGGGGAATATGAACCGGATCCTCATCGTCCCGCGGCCTCATAACGTTGGTTGGTGGTGGCCGTATGAATGTGGCAGATGGCAATGGCCAGCGCGTCAGAAGCGTCGGTGGGCTCCGGTGGCGCGGCCAGCCCCAGCAGACGGGTTACCATCTGCTGCACCTGGAGTTTGTCTGCCCGGCCATAACCAACAACCGCTGACTTGATTGACAGCGGCGAATACTCCGCCACCTCCAGCCCTGCTGATGACGCCGCCAGCATGGCTACTCCACGCACCTGGCCGAGTTTCAGCGCCGTCTTTACGTTCACGGCATAAAAGACGTCTTCAATGGCGACAATGTCAGGCTGATGCTTGCCGATGATGGCCGTAAGCTCGGAAAATATCTTTTCCAGTTTGGCTGCCATGGCCGTTCCACTCTTTAATTTGATGGCGCCATTCGTATGGCAGAACAGCCGGCGGTCAGATAGTTCTTCCACCACGCCAAAGCCGGTGAACTCACTGCCACAGTCGATACCCAGGACACGCATTGAAGAAAGTTTACTACCAATTGCTCCAGAGCTCGCGCATTTTGCTGGCCCGGCCATCCTTCTCGCCGCAGCCGCCTGGCCGCAGATTCCTTTCAGCAACACCGCGGTTTTTTGGCCATGCTGGCTTCGCGGTCGCGCATGAAGGCGCTATAACTGGCAATCGAACGCGCGGATCGTGTCCGCGAGAGAAAGCGGTCGTAAGCCGATTCATCGAAGATTTCCAGCAGGGTCGCACGCAGGATGGTTGCTACTCTTCTGAAAGCCGCAAGGGGCGGCCACACTACTCGGCCACTCCGCGATGCCGTCGTTACTTCTGGTTTTAGATCTCCCGATCCGCTGGTCTCTCGAACCATAGCTGCCCTCACAGCGCCTCCTCGGCGAAAGCGGTCGCCACAAACGGGGTTTCCTGCGTGGCCGCCTGGCGGCGGCCGGAGATCACGCTCATCCACTGCCAGGCTGACTCAATCACGATCACGCTGACCAGCGCCACCAGCAGCACGCAAACCGCGGCGTCGAGCCGGTCATTGAAGATGCGGCGCTGGAGTCCCTCAATCGCCGGACCGGCGGCCAGCTGGCGTGCGTGCGCCAGCATTCCAATCAGGGGATTGGGGTCGAAAACCTTGTGCCACGCGGCGCCAAAGGTCACTGCAACCAGCCATCCCAGGGGAGCCAGCGTCACCCAGATATAACGTGCTCGGCCCATCTTGACAATGATGGTGGTAGCCACACACAGAGCCACCGCCGCCAGAAGCTGGTTGCAGATGCCAAACAGCGGCCACAGCGAGTTGATTCCACCCAGCGGATCGCGAATGCCCTGCCACAGGAAGTATCCCCACGCCGCCACCATGGCGGCGCTGGTGAAGATAATGCTGGGATACCAGCTGGTGCGGCCCAGAGGCTTCCATATATGGCCCAGCGCGTCCTGCAGCATGAAGCGCCCAACGCGCGTGCCGGCATCGAGCACCGTCAATATGAAGAGCGCCTCAAACATGATGGCAAAGTGATACCAGATGGCCATCACCGCAGTGCCTCCCAGGCTGTCAGAAAATATTTTGGCCATGCCCAGCGCGAAGGCCGGAGCGCCGCCAGTGCGGAAGAACAGCGTTTTCTCCCCCACATTGTGGGCCAGCGTTGCCATCTGGTCCGCGGTTACCGGGAAACCCCAGTTGGAAATTGCGGCCACCGCCGCCGTTGGTGATCCGCCCACCATGCCTGCTCCGCTGTTGACCGCGAAATACGTTCCCGGCTGCAGGGTACACGCTGCGATGATCGCCATGATCCCGACAAAGCTCTCCGCCATCATGGCGCCGTATCCGACCATGCGCGTCTGCGTCTCCCGGGCAATCATCTTGGGCGTGGTGCCGCTGGAGATCAGGGAATGAAACCCGCTGATGGCGCCGCACGCAATGGTGATGAAGGCAAAGGGAAAAAGATTCCCGGCAAACACCGGCCCGCTGCCGTCAGTAAAGCGCGTGAGCGCAGGCATCTGCAGCCGGGGATGCACCAGTATGATTCCCAGCGCCAGGATTGCGATCGTACCCAGCTTGATGAAGGTGCTCAGGTAGTCGCGCGGCGCCAGCAGCAGCCATACGGGAAGCGCGGAGGCAGCAAAGCCGTAAACGATAATCAGAACGGCCAGCGTTGCTCCGGTAAAGGTAAACGCAGCCGCGTGCGATGACTGCGAAATCCATTGCCCGCCAAAGATTGCCAGCATCACGCATATAAATCCCAGCACGGATGCTTCCAGCACTCGTCCTGGCCGCAGGTAGCGCAGATAAACGCCCATGAGCAGCGCGATGGGAATCGTCATGCCAATGGTAAACGCGCCCCAGGGGCTGTCTTTCAGGGCGTTCACGATGATCAGCGCCACCACCGCCAGCAAAATGATGAGAATGCTGATCACGGAAATAAACGCGACCGTTCCCGCGGTCTTGCCGATTTCATCGCGCGCCATCTGTCCCAGGGACTTACCGTCGCGCCGGACGGAAAAAAGCAGAATGACGAAATCCTGAATACAGCCGCCAAAGACCGCACCCACAAGGATCCACAGTGTTCCCGGAAGATAGCCGAACTGCGCAGCCAGCACCGGGCCAACGAGGGGCCCGGGGCCGGCAATCGCGGCGAAATGATGGCCGAAGACTACCCATTTATTCGTGCGAACAAAGTCACGACCGTTTTCCAGGCGTTCCGCCGGAGTGGCCCGCATGGCGTCCAGCGCCAGCACCTTGGCGGCGACAAACTTGGAATAAAACCTGTAGCCCAGCGCGTAACTGCATACCGCTGCAACCACCAGCCACATGGCGCTGATGGCCTCGCCGCGATGGAGCGCGACGGTAGCCAGCGCCACCGCGCCCAACCCTGCAACCATGATCCAGATTAGAGCTTTGCCCGCTTTCATAGAGACTCCGCTTTATTGGTGCCCGATATTCTGCCTAACGCGTGCGCCTATGCGCAAATCCTGAGTCGCCCCGGCATCTTCCACTCTGCCTGCGATTTCAAGGTGCTATGCTTTGAGCCATAGAACAGCGCTCCTGCGCCTGGGCTACCCGGTACTCAGTGAAATATCTTCTTGAAGTCATGCGGCTCTTTCATTACATGGTGGGGATCACCATGCCCCGGCCGGAGGATGAACGCAAAATCCTCTTTCTCTGGATAGGGATCCTGGTGGGCCTGATGGCCCTGGGAGTCGGCCTGGTGGTTTTTCTTGTTCCCCGGGTGCTGCGTTAGTACGCAATAACGTATTCGTCCGGCAGCGAAAGAGAAATTGTTCTCCGCTTGCGCTCACGATATACTGCGGCATTCAAGCTGCAAATCGATGACTCAGTTCAGGGAAATACTATGATGATCA